>DPRZ01000039.1 GCA_003538525.1 Neisseriales bacterium | reverse complement strand
AATATAACCATTTTCTAAAAACACCACAAAATTTTCAGAATTAAGGTAAATACTGATTTCATGTTCGCTCAATTTAGTTGACAAATAAGCCTTACGAATACCAGATGTAGATAGCTCGCGGATATATTCATCGTCTAAATTAATTACCGCTATGCCACTAGGATTAATTGCACGATAAACGATTCCTTTTGCCTCAGCCAAATCACTTAAATTTTTAATACCATTTTGTCCGATATGATCATAAGATATATTTGTAACCGTTGCAGCAGTAACATAATTGGGTAATAAACCACGCTTAACTAAGCCACCACGAGCAACTTCCAAAATAGCTACCTCAACTTGAAGATGCATTAAAACCTGTTGATGTCCACTTGGACCTGACAAATCACCTTCAATGACTCTTTTGCCATTGACCATTACCCAATCCGAAGAACAATAACCTGATTTAAGTTTTGCACGGCGACAAATAAATTCCGTTAAGCGAGTAGTTGTCGTCTTACCATTAGTGCCAGTAATCAAAACACAGGGTACATTGGCGATTTTACGCCATGGAATATCACTAATTTTGGTGACAGAACTTAATTCTGCCCTAAATTGCGTAACACCACTCCCCAAAATCAAGCTATCTTTATCAACAAAAAAATTCAATTTCTGTTTACTCGCGCGTTGATAAATTTTGCGCAATAATAGTTGTTGATGTTCTTTAATTATTCGAACAAAGCGACGCTTAGAACGGGCTAAATTGACTGGCAATTGCTTATCAAACCAATCGACAACATCATACCAAACCCAATCAAGTATTTCACAAGCAACCATAAGTAAATCATAAGGATATGAGATTGCAATATTTATACCACTGTTAAAAACCTTAACTTTAACCACATAGTTTTTAACTGGTAAAAGCACTAATAATTTACTTAGCTCCACTTGGTATAACTCAGCAATTTCTTGATTGTTGCCCTGCCATGAAATATCCATTACCGCACCAGGTTCATCAAAGAACCTATTTTGCCCAAGCAATCTTGAAGAAAAAAATTCTGCATCGTATAAGCGCGTCAAGATAAGTCCCCTCAGCTGTAAAATAAATTTTAGAATTATAGCACAGAATTCATCAATCTCGGACACAAACTAAGCATAAAAAACCTCCATAAAAATGGAGGTTTTAGCATAAAATCAAAACAGCTAAAGGCTATTCTTCATCTAGCATATCATCATCAAATTCTTCTTCATTAACTTCAACATCCAAATTCTCTAATTCGTTGAAACTATCTAAAAAGCTCTTTAATTTATCCGCACGATTAGGTTGACGCAATTTTCGAATGGCTTTAGCCTCAATTTGACGAATCCGCTCACGGGTAACATCAAATTGACGCCCAACTTCCTCTAAGGTGTGGTCCGTTAAAGTGTCAATTCCAAAACGCATACACAAAACTTTTGCTTCGCGTGGAGAAAGCGTGTCTAAAACTTCACGAACGGTTTTCTTCAAACTATAGTCAATTCCATGTTCTGATGGAATCACGGTTGATTTATCTTCGATGAAATCACCATAACTAGCATCGTCTTCATCCCCAATTGGCGCATCCATCGAAATTGAATCATAAGCAACTTGATAAATTTTCCGAACTTTATCTTCGGTAATTTCCATCCGTTCAGCCAATTCTTTGGTTAATGGTTCACCTGATTTTTCTTGCAGTAATTTACGATGCTCTTTACTCATCTTATTAATAGTTTCAATCATATGTACAGGAATACGAATCGTACGCCCCTGATCAGCAATTGCGCGCGTAATCGCTTGACGAATCCACCAGGTTGCATAGGTTGAAAATTTAAATCCTTTGCGATATTGGAATTTATCAATCGCTTTAATCAAACCAATATTACCTTCTTGAATTAGATCCAAAAAGTGTAATCCGCGATTAGTATATTTTTTTGCAATTGAAATAACCAAACGTAAATTTGATTCAACCATATCAGTACGAGATTTTTTCTGCTCTTTTTCAGCACGCATTAAACGTTTGAATAAGTTTTTAATTACCGAAACAGAAATTTGTAAATCAATTGAAACTTCTTTAATTTTTTCTTGATGTTCAACAATGTCAAACTTCATGCTTTCAAATAACTCTGCATATTTTTTAGCTGGCATATGTGACTCAACCCAAGCACATTCATTGCCAATAAATTCTTTGCGGAATTTATCTTCAGGTATCTTCACCACTTCACAGGCAATATGGAAAATATCATTCTCATGCTGCTTGATTATTTTATGCGCACTACGCAATACTTCACAAAAAACTTCAATTTGCTTATTAGTAAAGCGAATTTTTTCTAATTGACTGGTTAACTCAACTAAGATTTGCTGATACTGCTCTGATTCAGAACCATATTTTTTTATAATTATATTTTGTTGTTCAACTAGCTTATCAAAATCAAGGAAAAACTCCGCCGTTCCAACCCGTAATTTTTCCAACAAGAACGCTGGCAAATTGTCTTCCTCGTCATCAAAAGAACCTGCTACAGGCATTGGTAACATTGGCGTCTCAATTTCTTCACCATTGAGTAATTCATCTACAAAATTCTCAATTTTTATTTTACCAGCTAAAACATCCTGATATGCTACCGAAATTAAATTTACAATTTTAGGACAATCAGCAATAGTAGCAATCATATCCTGAATACTAACTTCTAACTTACGCGCAATCTCTGCCTCATCTGTTTTATCCAGTAAGTCGTAAGTACCAATTTCACGCATATACATCCGCACAGGATCCGTCGTACGACCAAATTCATTGGATGCTGCCGTACTAGTTAGAATTTTCTCTGCTTCTTCAACAGCAAAATCATCATCATTCACGCTCGCGGATGAAGTTCCTGAAATTAATAACTCTTCTTGACTTGGTTCATATTCATAAACCTTAATTCCAATCGTTTCAATCATCATGACAATTTGTTCGATGATTTCTGGATCAATAATGTGATCAGGCAAATTGTCGTTAATTTCAACATTAGTTACATAACCACGCTCTTTACCTTTGCCAAGTAAATAATGTAGCTTAGTTTTTTGCTCTTCAAGTTTACGTAATTCTTCAGCGCTAAGATTTTCAATCCCAACTTCGACCAAGCGCATGAGATTTTTTACTTCACTAACATCTTCTTTGCCTAATTTGCGTGGTCCACGGCTCTTACGACTTTTGCCACGTTCCAACGAATCACTACTAATTACAACGCTGCCAAGGTTGTCAAAATCTGCTTTTTTACGCCCCACTGCTGGTTTTGCCACAGCTGCGCCAGTTTCGCTTAAAACTTTTTGAGTGATTTTAGTCATCCAGTAATTTTCCCAGTAATTAAATTAATTATTAAAATGTTTTTTTGCTTGATCTAAATAATAGAACATTGACACCACAGTTAAAATCACCGCTGCAAGCATAAATAAATTACCAATCAAATTAGCATCTATTCCATATCCGCGATAATCAAACAACAAAAATCCGATCGCGATCATTTGAAAAGCCGTCTTAAGCTTACCCAAATAAGCAACTGCAACGCTTTTAACCTCACCCAATTGAGCCATCCACTCACGCAAAGCTGAAATTGCAATTTCGCGCACAATGATAATAATTGCAGCAAACACAAACGTTCGATGCAAATTAACTAACACCACAAGGCTCGCGGCAACCAAGGCTTTATCAGCAACAGGATCCAAAAAGGCCCCAAACTTAGATTCTAGATTCATTTTACGTGCTAAGTAACCATCCAAATAATCTGTAATTGCAGCAAACAAAAAAATCACTGTTGCAGTAATATTTTTATTCGGCATAGCTAACAAAGAATCAGGAAGATAGTAAACCCCAACGAAAAAAGGAACTAAAATGATACGAAACCAAGTTAACATGGTTGGTAGCGGGATTTTTTTGGCCATAATCAAATGTAAACTTTACTAGAGAGGTTGTTTTAAATGAAAGATTTAACGATGAAAGTGTTTATAAATCGAGTTTGCCAACTCCCCACCAACGCCATCAACCTGTTGTAGTTGCTCGATACCAGCATTTGCAACCGCAGTCGCACTACCAAAAAAAGCAATCAACGCCTTACGTTTACTTGCGCCAATGCCAGCGATATCTTCTAATTGTGAGGTTTGCATGCGCTGTTGCTGTTTTTTTCGATGTCCTGTTATTGCAAAGCGATGCGCTTCATCACGTAGCATTTGCAATAATTTAAATAGTAATGGTTCATCTAAAAACGTCAACTCAATTGTCGTGTCAATAATAACTTTATCAAATTCAGCCTTACGCTGCTCGCCTTTAAATATGGCAATAAGCTTTATTTTATCACAAAACCCCAACTCATCAATTAGCTTTTTACTAATTGCTAACTGCGTTTTACCACCATCAACTAAAATAACCTCTGGTACAGGCAATTCTTTATTGGCTAAACGCCGCTTCAAAACAGTTTCCAAAGCCAGTAAATCATCACCATTAATCGAGTCATTTAAATTAAATTTACGATACAAGCTATGATCAATTTTACCATTGGCATATACCGTCATGGCGGCAACAGCACTACTGCCATGATTATGACTGGTATCATAACACTCAATTCGATTTATCCGCTCCACCTGTAATAACGTTGCCAATTTACTGCAAGCATCAATATATATGTTATCTAAATGTGAATTTTCAATAACCTTCTCTAAATTTTTACGCCCCATTAAGGCTAACTCTGCAAGTCGACCTTTAAAACCATGAACTAATTTTAGTCCATAGATTCTATAAAAAGACGCATTAAATTCAGAATTTAGAGCTTGATCTAGATAAATTAAACGTGTCAATTGTTCGCTACGATAATAACTTTCTAAAAAAGCCTCAAGAATAAGCTCTTTACTATCCACCAAACGTTGCACAAAATGTTTATCACCAACGTATAAACCATTGCGAATAATAATCAAATAGATAAATAATTGCTGATTATATTCGCGAGTTAAAAGAATATCGGCATTAATCGGAAGATTACTGTCACTAACAATTTGCTTATGCTGCAATTCGCGAATTAAGCCAATTTTATCGCGTAAACTGCTCGCTTGTTCAAATTCAAGCTGCTCCGCAAATTGATACATCTGTTGGCTCAGTTTGGCAACTAAATCACTAAAATTACCGCACAAAAAATCTTTGGCATATTTTACGTATTCAGCATATTCAACAGGACTAACTTTTTCCACACATGGTGCACAGCATAAATTTACCTGAAATAACATACAAGGTCGTGAACGATTGGCAAAGGAACCATCCGTGCAGGTGCGTAATTTAAATAAGCGTTGTAATAAATCTAGATTTTCCCGCACCACATATGGATTCGGATAAGGGCCAAACAAAGTATCTCGCGCTTGGGGTTTACCACGAAAATATTCAATTAACGGGTATTGATGCGTTGAAATTTTAATATACGGATAACTTTTATCATCGCGAAAAATAATGTTATATTTTGGCTTAAGACTTTTAATTAAATTGCTCTCCAGTAACAGTGCCGAAGTTTCATTTTCTGTTACAGTTAATTCGATGCTATGAATTTTGCTAACCATTAGCCCAATCCGCGGTGATAAATCAATTTTTTTCTGAAAATATGACTTCACACGTTTATGCAGATCTAGCGCCTTACCAACATACAGCAATAATTCATCCGCACTATAATAACGATAAACTCCTGGAGAATGAGGTATTTGCTGCAAAAATAAATTATCTAAACTAACTAAAATCCGCATAGTTTACAGCTTCCAATAACTCAAAACAATTAATATAAAAATCCAATACCCCAGTTTATTGTTATATAAAAATGCCTTAAAACATAAATCTCGCTCTTGAGTCTTAATTTGCTGG
>DPRZ01000234.1 GCA_003538525.1 Neisseriales bacterium | reverse complement strand
AAATCACCAATTATGGGCGATGCCGATATTCTAATCATGCCCGATTTACAAGCTGCCAATGCGCTTTATAAAGAAATGATTTTCATGGGCAAAGCCGATGCCGCGGATGTAATTCTTGGTGCCAGCGTGCCAATTATTGTCACTAGTCGTGCGGATGATGAAGAGACCCGTTTACATTCAATTGCCGCGGCAGCACTAATTGCACATAATAAAATCAAGCGAGATTAACATGCAACAATCTGGAATTTTAATCTTAAACTCAGGCTCCACTAGTCTAAAATTTGCACTCTACCAATTAATTAATGCCGAGCTAAATGTAATCGCAACAGGCGCTTTTACTGGTATGCCGAATAATGCCAACCTTAAAATAAAAGCCCCAACTGGTCAAATTTTAACTGACCTAACTTTTACAGCACAAGACAATGTCAACCATGAAGTAGCGCTAAGTAAGTTATTGCCCCTGTTGCACGAACAATTTCCCGACTTAAATATCGCCTATGCTGGTCATCGCATTGTATTAGGTGGTGAAAAATATACCCAAGCTATCAAGCTTGATGCAGAAAGCCTAGCTTATCTCGAAGATCTCAGTAAAATTGAACCAACTCATCAAGCTTATGAAGTAATGGGTGCACGCGCATTAGCCAAAATATTTCCTGAAATAAAACAAAGTGCAACTTTTGATACTTCCTTTCATCGCACAATGCCAGCGGTTGCTGAGTTTTATCCCGTACCAGCAACAATTACCGCTCAGGGTGTTCGTCATTGGGGCTTTCATGGTATATCTTATGCTTATATTAACCGCCAAATTGCTAAAATAATACCGACCGCTAAACGCGTTATCGTTGCTCATTTAGGTGGTGGTGCAAGTTTATGCGCCATGCTTAATGGTCAAAGCATTGATACCAGCATGCAATTTGGTGCAATTACAGGTTTACCGATGGCAACTCGTTCGGGTGATTTCCCTGCCGATGCGGTATTTTACCTACTCAAACAATGTAATTATACTGCTGAAAGCTTAGAAGCTGAACTTGAAAAACACAGCGGCTTACTCGGTGCATCCTTGGGAATTTCCGATGATATGCGCACACTAGAGCAAAGTGACGATTTACACGCACAACAAGCTTTAGCTTATTTTGATTATGCGGTACTAAAATATATCGGTGCTTACACTGCCGCTCTCGAGGGGCTGGATACATTGGTGTTTACCGCTGGAATCGGTGAAAACGATGCGCAATTCCGCGCGCGAATTTGCACTAAACTCGCATGGTTAGGAATCCAACTTAATCCTGAGGCTAATCTTACTGCGGTTAATTGCGCCCAAGCCCATAAAATTAGTCAAGAAAGCTCAAAAGTTGCAGTCTATGTGATTCCAACTAATGAAGAACTAATGATCGCCTTAAATGTCGCTGAATTATATGGTTTAATTCCAAATAGCAATAACTGAACCAATTTAATTAACCTATTCAACACTTAGTATAATAAGTTGAATTAAAACTAATTTTAATTTCTCAAAGGAGAACTTCATCATGACAAATTTATTTTCAGACCCCACAATACTACAAAATAAAATCCCTTTAAGCCCTGCAGCAAAAGAATTTCAAGACTATTTAACCGATTTCAGTCAACGCAGTGTTTTATTTATGGATATCATGCGCAAACGTGGCAATCAAGCGGTTGAAATGAGTTCAAATAATGGCGCAACTGTGCTTAGTTTTGACTTTGAAATTTTAATTGACGGCGCAACGTTTTCACGACCAATCAATTACTGGCTGGCAAAAATGCAAGCACCAGCTGGCGTAGTTACGGATGATAAAAAACGTCCATTTGTAATTCAAGATCCACGTGCGGGACAAAGCCCAGGAATCGGTGGCATGAAAAAAGACAGTGAAATTGGCGATGCGCTTAAAAATGGGCATCCCGTATATTTTGTGGGATTTAATGCTGCACCAATCGAGGGGCAAACCTATGAAGATGTGATTAAAGGTCAAGTGGCTTTTTATGAGAAAATTGCTGAATTGCATCCAGAGAGTCCCAAAATGTGTGCCATGGGTAATTGTGCCGCAGGTTATTTAACCATGTTTAACGCGATGCAACGCCCTGATTTATTTGGTCCAATTGTAATTGCGGGTTCACCTTTATCTTATTGGAATGGCGTACGCGGTAAAAACCCGATGCGTTATGCAGGTGGCTTACTTGGTGGTTCATGGATAAATTCTTTACTTGGCGATCTCGGCGGTGGTAAATTTGATGGTTCTTATCTAATTGAGAATTTTAATAATTTAAATCCCGCTAATACATTATGGTCTAAGCAATACAATTTATTTGCTGATATCGATAATCAAGGCGAGCGTTATTTACAATTTGAACGCTGGTGGGGTGATTTTATTCAATTTAACACCTCTGAAATTAAATGGTTGGTTGATAAATTATTTATTGGTAATGAATTAACTACTGGTAATTTAACTCTTGAAGATGGAACTGTGCTTGATCCACGTGCAATTACTTCTCCACTCATCACATTTGTCTCTGATGGCGATAACATTAGCCCTCCGGCTCAATCCGCAGGCTGGATCGCTGACTTATACCATGATGCCGATGAAATTCGCGAGCATGGTAAAACAATTATTTATTGTTTAAATCACAAAGTCGGACATTTAGCCATTTTCACAGCCAGTAAAGTTGGTAAGCGTGAAGATGAATTGTTTGTTGAAAACATTGATTCAATTGATATTATGCCACCAGGGTTATATGAATTAGTGATTGATACACCAGAAGGTCAAGAGGTTAGTGGTGAACTGCGCTCGCATTATGAACCACGCAGTATTGATGATATAAAAGCACTGGGTTGGAATAATCAGGAAGATGATCGTGCATTTGCTACCGCTGCAAAAGCCTCACAATCCATTAGCCAAATCTATGACAAAATGGTACATCCGCTCTTTAAAAACTTTGCCACACCGCAAATTGCAGCCTTGATGAAGAATTTACACCCACTCCGCCAGAGCTACAGTATATTTGCCGAAAGCGTAAATCCATGGATAAAAATTTTTGCTGATTTAGCGTCAAAAGTAAATGCACAACGCGTCCACATAAATCCAGATAATCAATTTTTAAAATTACAACAACAATATTCTGATGCAATTGTGCACTATCTGGAAACTGATTCCGCCAAGCAGGACTTGAAACACGAAAAGAAATTTTTTGATATTTGGACCAATCCACTGGTGCAAAAGTTTTGGGGTACCGATAAAATCACTCCCCGCCTAACGCCAAGCATAACACAACTTGATCGCGAACAAATTACTCATGAAGCTCAGCAACGTGTCATTGATAATTTGCCTGTGACGAATCAAATTCAAGCCATGTATCGTATTATTCGCTTAATCATCGCCTTTCGCGAACAAAAAATCGTACCTGAACTCTTGGTTCGCGTATTAGTTCAAGAAGCACACAAATTAGAACCAACGTGGAATGACCGTGAAATTCACGAAGTAATTCGTAATCAAGCCATTGTTGTTGCAGAAGATACCGATGCTGCAATTGCGGCATTAAAAACCTATTTAGAAACTAACGAAAATGGACATGCTATGATTGAGATCGTGCGTGAAGTTAGTACTAAATTAGGTGGAATTAAGCAGGCCGATGTGCATGAAGCTCTAAAAGTATTGGTTGATAAATTAGGACTCAAGATTTCTAATCCAAACCACAAAGAATAGACTTTTTGCGGTAACTCAAAATTTCAACTCACGTAACTAAAAAGCTAGTTTAATCAACTAGCTTTTTTTATTAACTCTCCGCGCAACGGTTATACTTTAGGGGTTGCTTTAACCGCGGCTAATGCAGTTGACACAATACCAGCAATATCGGCTAAATTTTGGGGCAAAATAATCGTATTGCCAGCTTTGGCTAAATTACCAAATTGTTCAATATATTGCGCCGCCAATTTTTGATTAACCGCTAATTCACCTTTTTCATTGCAAATTGCTTCGGCAATTAATTTAATTGCGCCCGCATTCGCTTCAGCAATAGCTAAAATGGCTTGTGCCTCACCATGGGCGCGAGTTTTCAAGGCTTCCGCTTCACCAATGGCTTTATTGATTGCCGATTGTTTATCACCTTCCGAGCGGCGAATCGTTGACATGGTATCACCCTCAGCATAGTTAATTTTCTCTTGACGTTCACCTTCCGAACGGGCAATTTTGGCACGTTTTTCGCGTTCGGCGGTAATTTGTTCTTGCATGGCATTTATAAT
>DPRZ01000189.1 GCA_003538525.1 Neisseriales bacterium | reverse complement strand
CGTTGTGCGCGTACAATTAGATCGATTGGCAACCAACTATCTTGATGTGTACGAAAATATTCACGAATCGTGCGTTTGATATAGTTGCGTTGATTAGCCCGTTTATGTACTTTTTTACTCACCATAAAGCCCAAACGAGATAATTCTAAGCCATTGGGTTTATAGTGTAGCTTAAAGTATTTACCTAAACGAACCTTACGAAATACAAAAACGGATGAAAACTCATCCGCTTTGTGCATTCTGTGTGCTTGTGTAAATTTAGTCATATTAATTACGATTCGTAATTAAACAGCTAATTTCTTACGACCTTTAGCACGGCGTGCTCTGATGATGTTACGACCTGATTTAGTACTCATGCGTACTAAAAAGCCATGTGTACGTTTACGCTTAGTCACCGATGGTTGATATGTGCGTTTCATTGTTAAAATCCTTTAGCAAAAATTAGTCCCGAATTATAGCATAAACCAATTCAGCTTGCAAAAATATAGCAACTTCTTTTGCAACTAATTTCAACTAGCATACTTTAAATAGCTAACATCGTCTGAATCCTTGAATTTGGCAAATTCTACTCGCCATCTGCAAAAATCCTGTAAAATTCAAACTATACTCTTAAATATTCACAAAAGGCTCAGCATGGAATACATGACCAATTTTGATAAGCTCCTCAAGAAACTCATTTTTTTAGTAATTATAGTTACGGCGGTAGGATTATTTTTTCCCTTAACCAGCACCTCATTTGGCCCGTGGTACGCCTCAATTTCTAAATACATCGCTTTAAGCAACAACTGGAGCGACCTGATGCTGAGCAATCAGGATTGGCTAGATAAGCCACATTTTCCATTCTGGATGGCAGCAATTTCTTTCAAAATTTTCGGAATTAATTCTTTTGCTTATATTTTGCCAGGCTTTTTATTTCACTTAGTCGGCGCACTTTACACCTATAAACTGGCTAAATATTTGTATAATAATGAGACGATTGCCTTACTTGCCTGCCTAATTTACCTGAGCGTTTTCCATCTGATGATGTCGGCAATTGATGTCCGCGCTGAGGCTTATTTACTCGGGCAAATTATGCCTGCGGTTTATTATTGGCTCAAATATGATCAGAAATTCTCGCTGAAGTATTTACTTTTAGGCGCTTTTTTCACTGGTTTGGGTTTAATGACCAAAGGTATTTTTGTTATTATCACCATCGTAAGCGGCTTATTTTGTATCTGGGTTTATACTAAACGCTTAATTAATGTTATTCATCCCAAATGGATTTTGGCATTAGGCTTATCTTTTGCTTTTGCGCTACCTGAATTCGTTGCGTTATATTTACAGTTTGACTTACACCCTGAGAAAATTGTCTTTGGACACACTCATGTTTCAGGGTTACGCTGGTTTTTCATTGATAGCCAATTTGGGCGCTTCTTTGGCACGGGTTATATCATGAGCACTGCCCCAATGCCATTTCATGAACTATTCTTCATTCATACCTTCTTATGGTCGTTTTTGCCTTGGTCATTAGTGTATCCTGTGGCAATTTATTACAGCTTACGTTATTTTAAACGCCAAGATTCCAGCACTAAATTTGCCACAATCTTTTTGCTCGGTAATTTTTGGATTAGCTTTGTCATGTTTAGTGTAACCACCTTTCAAGTCGATCACTATACCAATATTATCTTCCCATTTGCCGCAATTCTCTCTGCCAAATTCATGTGCGACTATGCTAAATCGAATCACAAAATCTTTACCATCCAACAAGGTTTAGCCTTATTGATGTTAGCACTCCTTGGGGTAATTATTGGAATCGTCTTCCACGGCTTAGTTTTGGCTCTTTTAGTTGGCTTAGAAATTCTTGCAGTGTTATTAGTTGTGAAATATTGGGGGCAAATTCCATTTGTTAAAGCAATTTTACTGCCTGTAGTTGCCATTTGCATGGTGCATATTTGTTATTCAATCATTAATGGCTATCTTTACCATCAATATGACACAGGCTATTTAGCAGCCCAAATTACCAATCAGCACCCGGAAACTCCGGTTGTCGATTATGAGTTTGACTCACGCGCCTTAGAGTTTTATGTGCAAAATAAATATTATCGCGCAAATAATCCCGCTGAGCTGCCACCACTGCAAAGCTTTTATTTAGTCACTCAAGACAAAAACTGGAGCGCCATTGCAGCAAATTTCCCACGAGCGCAACTAGTTGGACAAGTTAAAGGCAATTTACCTGAAAAGGTTTTGCCGCATTTAATCAATGCAACTGAACTTGCCAATAACTTGAATACCTATAATATTATTTTAATTCAACGCTAAAATCATGACCCATTTAATTGAAAAAATTGCGATTGCCCCGATGCTGGATTGGAGTGATCGCCACTACCGTTACTTTATGCGTCAAATTAGCCAACATACCACCCTCTATACTGAAATGGTCGTGGCGGATGCAATTATTCATGGTAACCGCGATAAATTATTAGCTTTTGATCCTAGTGAACAGCCGTTGGTATTGCAATTAGGTGGCTCAGACCCTGCTAAATTAGCTCACGTCAGCAAAATTGCTTATGACTATGGTTATCGTGAAATTAATCTAAACTGCGGTTGTCCATCCGAGCGGGTTCAATCGGGGAGTTTTGGTGCTTGTTTAATGCGCGAACCAGATTTAGTTGCCGATTGTATCAAAGCAATGCAGGACGCCGTAGCGATTCCAATTACCATTAAACACCGCATTGGGCTTGACTATGCTTACGACTATGCCTACCTCAGCCAATTTGTGGCTAAAATTGGCGCAACTGGAAGTTCCAAAATTATTGTCCATGCCCGTAATGCGGTGCTCAAAGGTTTAAGCCCTAAAGATAATCGCCAAATTCCACCCTTACGCTATGATATGGTTTATCAATTAAAACAAGATTTTCCCGAATTAACCGTTATGATTAACGGCGGAATTAAAACCGTCACTGAAATAGAGCAGCATTTGCAACAGGTTGATAGCGTCATGCTAGGACGTGAGGCTTATTACAACCCCTACCTATTTGCCGATTTCGATGCACGCTATTATGCCAGTCAAGCACCACTTAAAACCCGCAAGGAGATTGCGCTGGCGATGTTAGCTTATTTAGAAAATCTCTTGCGTCAGGGGAATAAACTCCACAACGCAACGCGGCACATGTTGGGGCTTTATCATGGTTGTCAGCATGCTAAACTCTGGCGTCAACAATTAACCACACAACTGATCAAAAGCAATGATCTAAACGATTATATAAAATTAGTTGAGTATATGCAAGAATAAATTTTTTCCTAATGTAGAGCTAGTAAATAAAACACCTCTTGATTGATTCAAGAGGTGTTTTATTTAAACGTGTTACACGATTAATCTTTAGTGCGATATGGTAAATAAATTGGTTCCCACATATATTCATCAATTAAATTACTCAAAGTGACTTCATCTAAATCAGATTTAAAGTTAGTTAAACCAGCACTAACCGCCTCTTTAGCTACCGCTAAGGCAATATGACGTGAAACATTGCGCACTTCACGTAATGGCGGCAATAAATTTGCCTGTGGGTCATTACGAGCTGGAGAGATTTCAGCCAAAGCTTTAGCCGCAATCAAGAACATCCGATCGGTAATTCTGCGGGCATTAACCGCACGCACCCCTAAGCCAATCCCTGGGAAAATGTAGGAATTATTAACTTGATCAATCCGGCGTAACGCTGAACCTGTATCATATAACGGAAATGCCGTACCTGTTCCAACAATCGCTTTACCATCGGTCCAATCCAAGACATCATGCGGATTCGCCTCGGCTTTTTCGGTTGGATTTGACAGCGGGAAAATAATAGGTCGTGGACAATTTTCACTCAAAGCTTGTACCACTTCTTTAGTAAAAATTCCACCTTGTGCGCACACCCCAATTAACATAGTGGCTGTTACATTTTGCACGGTTTCAAGCAAATCAATATTTGTAACATCTTTTACTTGCCACTTCGGATAATTAGCCAAAGATTTAACAAATGGTTTTTGGAAATCAAGACTTGTAACTTGATCGCTAATCAAACCAAAACGATCAACTAAAAATATGTTTGCGTACGCTTCATCACGCGATAAACCACCATCAATCATCGCATCGACAATCAAATTACTAATTCCAACCCCAGCCGATCCAGCACCAACTACGGTAATTTTCTGTTGACTTAATGGAATTCCTGAAGCATTAATTGCAGATAATAACGCACCAACCACAATTGAAGCAGTGCCTTGAATATCATCATTAAAGGTACATAATTGATCTTTATAGCGATTTAATAATTTCAACGCATTGTTTTGCGCAAAATCTTCCCATTGTAATAACACATTTGGAAAACGGCGTTTCACCGCTTGGACAAATTTATCCACAAAATCATCATATTCCTGACCACGCACACGTTTATGGCGCCAACCCAAATAGAGTGGGTCATCTAACAACATTTGATTATCAGTACCCGCATCTAAAATTATCGGCAAAGTTTTATTCGGTGCAATCCCCGCGCAACCAGTATAAAGCGATAATTTACCAATTGGAATCCCCATCCCACCAGCACCCTGATCACCAAGACCAAGAATCCGCTCACCATCGGACACCACAATTACCTCAGTATCATCAAAGTGAACGTGTTCTAACATTTCATCAATATAATCACGATTCGGATAGCTAATAAACACACCCCGCGCACGGCGATAAATTTGCCCAAAACGCTGACAAGCAACGCCAACAGTTGGCGTATAAACTAAAGGCATAATTTGTTCGGTATATTTAGCCAGCATTGCATAAAATAAAGTTTCATTACGGTCTTGTAAATTGCGCAAAAAAATGTGACGTTCAAGATCATTTGGACTGTCTAAAATAATTTGATAATTCTTATCGACAATTTCCTCAAGTGGTAAATAACCAGGTGGCACAATTCCACGTAAACGAAATGAAGCACGTTCTTCAGCTGTAAACGAACGACCTTTATTCAGAATTGGATTATTAATCAAATCATAACCATTTACGTCAACCTCGACATATTTCTGTCCGGTTTCGTCTCGTTTAATGTTCAATTTCATAAATAAATCCTTTCACTTGATTAATAATTAATAATATTTTCAATATGCGAATTATAGCAATTTTAACACATCTGCTGGTTGTTTTCATTGCTGCATACGCTAACTTAATGCAGTTTAAGCACCAATCCCCATTAAATGCATAATCACCGCCATCGTAAACAAAGCAACCACCGTCCCTAAAACAGTGCTACTACTTGATTCAACTTTTAATACATCATATTTAACCGCAAACATTGTTGTCATAATTGCGGGTGGCATAGCGCACAATAAAATTGCTTCTTTAGCCCAATCACCACTAATGCCAAATGCAATGACAATCCCCCACATGATAAGCGGTTGCAAAAGGTTCTTCTTGGCAATATTCAACAATACAGATTTATTCAAGCTAACTTTATCCGCCGACATAATCAAACCTAGCGCAAATAATGAAACTCCTGAAGTAGTACTCCCGATTAACTTCAATGAGTCCAAAGCCAATCCAGGAATTTTTACGCCGATAGCCGACACAATTATGCCAAAGACAGGTGCTAACACCAACGGTTTTTTAAACACCTTGAGAATTAATTTGCTCTGGTTAGTTTTAAGCAAATTGGGCTGCGACATTTCTAAAATTGACACAGTTAAAGGAATCATAATTAAACTCGTCACGATATTACCAATCACGATTGAAATCAGCGATGACTCGCCGAAGATCACCATAAAAATTGGAATCCCCATAAAAGCCATATCGGGAAAAGAACACACAAAGGAATTCTGGCAGCTCTCACTCAATGAACGGCGATGTAAATAGCGATTCAATACAAACGTCAATACATACATCCCCATTAAGCCAAGAGTAAAACCAATTACAAAGCGATAATTAATTAAATCTTCCATCTTAGAAGTTGCCGTTTTGATAAACAACAAACAAGGAAAACTAAAACTCATCACATAAGTTGCAAAGGTATTGCTATGTTTACTATCAACTATTTTGCGCACGCCAGCAATCCAACCGATGAAAATGACAAAAGTTAGTGGCACAAGCGATTTTAGAATTAACTCCATATTTTATCTCCATAAATATAGGGTCTTATTATACAGCAAATAAACACCACGTTGAAAATCATTTGTGCTAACAATGTTATTTAACCTTAATCAATAAGAACCTTTTAAATATAAACA
>DPRZ01000282.1 GCA_003538525.1 Neisseriales bacterium | reverse complement strand
GACTAGTAGTTCTTCGCTGCCAACAATAGTTAAATTAATTTGGTGTTGTTTGGCAAAATCAAGTAATACATCAATTTGATTTAATGGAATATTTTTAACTTTTGGCAATAACTCACACCCAGCATTACCCTCTGCAATATAAATTTGTTCAATTCGTGGATTTTGGCTTAATTTCCAAGCTAGTGCATGTTCACGGCCGCCCTTGCCAATAATTAAAATTTTCATAAATTAAATCTTTCTGTAGTTTAAATTTAGGTCTGATTTTACCATAGATATTTTAGCCAAATTTCGCTGTTTTTAAACTAATTAAATTATGGTACAATTCTGCATGCTACGCAATTACATCAGGTATCAATATGAAAAAATTCTTTTACACGTACTTACTTATTTCCAGTTCATTACTTTGGGCACAAAATAGTTCAGCACCACTAGCAAGCGCGCAATCATCAACCATGGGTAACTTACCCAGTGGCTTATATGCTTCGCCCAAGAATAAAAATTTTGTCAAAATCGTTGTGACACCTGATGGACAAAATATTACATTCATGGCACTTTCTAGTAAAAATCAATTTCTGAGTGACGGTTATGGAATCGATGAAATTGGTGGCAGCTTAACACCACCTGTTACATTTCAATTTGACTCACCACAAATTTTTTTGATTGCGCAAGACTTATGTACCGCTAAATTAAAGCAATTATCTGCGAGGAGTTTTAAAATAAAAATCAGCTCAAATAAAGATTGTTTTGCTCCCAACGGAATGTTTAATTCAACAGGTTATATTGATAGCTCTATGCTAGCTGATTTAACGTTTACCCTAGATACGCTTGAAAGTAATATTCAATATTTACATGGCTACTAATTGTTCAAAAATTCTATCTGGAAATTATTTATTCCTCAGTTATCCCATTCGGTGCTACTGTTAAAGTCAACGCTTGACGCTTAAAAATTTTACTCCCTGATTTCTGACCATGGCGTAGTGCTTTTTGTTGCTCCTCACTAAGTTGAATAATTTCCTGACATTCAACACTACAACAAGCTTCAAATTTAGTTTTACATATCTCGCATTGAATGAATAACAGATGACAAGCAATATTGGCGCAATTAGTATGTGTATCGGCAAGCGCACCACACTGGTGACAATGTGCGATTACTTCATCACCAATTTTTTCGGAAAAGCGCTGATCAAAAACAAAATTTTTACCCAGAAACTTGTTCTCTAAACCGAGTGCTTTAACATCATTCGCATATTTAATAATCCCGCCCTCAAGATGGTAAACATTTTTAAAACCATTATGCAACATCCAAGCACTGGCTTTTTCACAGCGAATCCCACCAGTACAATACATAATAATATTTTTATCTTGCTGCTCTTTTAACATTTCAATTGCCATTGGTAATTGTTCACGAAAAGTTTCGCTCGGTACTTCAAGAGCCGTATCAAAATGCCCGACTTCAAATTCATAATGATTACGCATATCAACTACAATCGCTTGCTCACTGCTAGTCATTTGGTTAAACTCTGCGGCATTTAGATATTTACCGCGATTTGCCATATCAAAATTAACATCCTCTATGCCATCGGCAACAATTTTGTCACGAATTTTAACTTTTAAAATCGCAAATGATTTACCATCATCTTCAGCAGCAAAATTTAAGCGCACACCATTTAGTGCAGGGATTGAATCGAGAAAATCACGGAATAGCTCAAGATTATATTCTGGCACACTAATTTGTGCATTGATACCTTCGTGAGCTAAATAAATTCGCCCGAGCACGCCTAATTCATTACAGCTTAAAAAGAAGTTGTCGCGAAAAGTTTGCGTATCATCAATCTGAAAATACAAGTAAAACGAAATTGTTTGACGTTTAAACGTTTCAGCCAATAATTTTTTTTGGGCATCTTCAGCAGATAAATGATTATATAAGCGTTGACGTTGAGCAGCCAAACTTAATTTAGGTAGCGACTTAGGATCTTGCGGATTAGAATTTTTTTGGGGCATGATTAACTGATTTTTAAAATTTAAAGTAGTCTATTTTAACATTTATCCAGAATTAGTTAAGTAAGTTCGCAGCTATACAGTAGCGTGAAATTATTTATTTTGCAATAAAAATAATACAAATCAGAAAGATATAATTTAATAGCTTGACAAATCATGTTGCGTTTTGTTATAATGAATGGCTAAATTTCGCTAATAAATAAAGGATGGAATAGATGATTCAATTATATTCGGATTCAAGATGCCCATTTTCTCACCGTGTACGTATAATTCTCAATGAAAAAGATATGGATTTTAAGATTCTAGATGTGAATATTAACGCACGTCAGGATTTAATGCAACTAAATCCATACAATGAAACCCCAGTTTTAGTTGATGACATTGATAAAAACAATCGCAAACGTGACTTAGTTCTAATTGATACTAATATTATGTCAGAATACATTGATGAACGTTTCCCGCACCCACAATTAATGCCAATTGAACCCGCTGAAAAAGCGCGGATGCGGATGAAAATTCATTGGTTAGATCGTCAATTATTTCAACACGTACGCTTATTGGATACTAATTTAAATAGCAAAGACGCTAAGATGAAAAAAGAACTTGAAAAAGCGCGTAAAATAATTAGTAGCTCACTAGATGAAATTGCAGGTGTTTTTACGCTTAATAAAAAAATGGAGTATTTTGATAGCACGCATTTAACCTTATTAGATGTTTCTTTGCTGCCTGTGTTATGGCGCTTAAATTATTATAATATCGAAGTTAAAAAAACTTGGGCGGGTTTAATGAAATATGCAGAAACGCAATT
>DPRZ01000250.1 GCA_003538525.1 Neisseriales bacterium | reverse complement strand
GGGATGGTTGATGATTTTGTTAAACGTAAAAAAGGTGAGGCCGAAATTGATTATTTTCACCCAGATTTACGTGAGTCATTGGACCCAACCTACGGGGTGATTGTTTATCAAGAACAGGTGATGCAAATTTCGCAAATTATCGGTGGTTATACTCTTGGTGGTGCCGATTTATTGCGCCGTGCAATGGGTAAAAAGAAAAAAGAAGAGATGGATAAGCATCGCGCAACTTTTACCGATGGTGCGCTTAAAAAGGGTTATGCGGCTGCGTTAGCTGAAAAGCTTTTTGATTTAATGGCGATGTTTGCGGAGTATGGATTTAATAAATCGCATACCGCTGCTTATGCGGTAATTTCTTATCATACCGCGTACTTAAAAGCTTATTATCCAGCGTGTTTTATGGCAGCGACATTATCTTCAGAATTGGATAAGACCGATAAACTCTATGAGTTTTATCAAGATTGTTTGGCGAATGATTTAACTGTATTACCACCAGATATTAATCATTCATTTTATCGTTTTACACCAGTGCAGCTTGATACAGATGGTAAGGTTGGATATGGAATTCGTTATGCCTTGGGTGCGGTTAAAGGTTTGGGGCAAAATGTAGTCGATGTGATTGTCGCTGAACGTAAACAAAATGGTGCCTTTACTGATCTAATCGATTTTTGTCGCCGTGTGGATAAAAAAGTAATTAATAAGCGTACCTTAGAAAATTTAGTTAAAGCTGGATGTTTCGATGAGTTAGAGCCAAATCGAGCGTATTTATTTAATAATTTAGCTAAAATAATGATTCATATTGAGCAAGAGCGCGTGAATGAGAATCAAGGTTCATTATTTGATGTGTTTGCTGGCGAAGAAGCGCAAAACATTCAACAAATTAACTTAGATCCATATGCAGCATTTAGTTTAAAAGAGCAACTTACACTTGAAAAACAAGCAATTGGTTATTATTTAACCGCAAGTTTATTCGATGAGTATCATGACATTGCTAAAAAATTAGAAATAATGCCGTTAAGTAAATTTAATACCGAAGATGAAGACATTCAAGAAATTGTTAATGCGCGTTATGCAAAATTGAAGCCAAAGGTTTTAATTGCGGGAATTATCAATTATATGGGCTCACGTCCAACTAAAAAAGGCGGTAAAATCGCCTTTATTCGGATTGAAGATGCGAGTGGAGAACTTGAGTTTGTGGTTTTTAATGATGATTTTGAAAAATATAAGCATTTGTTTAAAATCGATGAATTAGTGTTTGTTGAGGGCGAGGTTATTTATGATTCATTTCGTGATGCGATTAAAGTTAATGCGAGTCAAGTATTTCAATTAGACGAAGTAATTCAACAGCGAGTGAGTTCATTGGAGTTAGAATTTAACTCACCAGATGACTGGAGTAATTTGAAATCAATTTTGCAATTAACCGCTGATGGAAGCTGTAGCCTTAAAATTCACTATGCTAATTCACAGGCAAAATGTAGTTTGCTACTTGGTGATGCGGCTAGATTTAAACCAAACTACGCTAATTTAGAGCAACTGAGTGATATAGTTGGAAAAACCCACTGGAGACTACAGCTAAATAAGGTATAATAACGACTTTATAAACTATTTTTATTGAATTAATTCGGATTAATTATGAGTCAAGCCATAAATATTGTAATTTTAGCCGCAGGTCAGGGTAAACGGATGAATTCCGCATTACCTAAAGTGTTGCACCCAATTAGCACTAAACCAATGTTGCAGCATGTGATTGAAGTAGCTAAGCTATTGAAACCAAGCAAATTAATTGTGGTTTATGGTCATGGCGGTGATCAAGTTCAAGCAGCAATGAATAACGCCAATGTGGATGACGCGCTAATTTGGGCTCATCAGGATAAACAGCTTGGTACAGGGCATGCTTTAAAATGCGCACTGCCGTATTTAGACCAAACTGGTGTTACTCTTGTCTTATATGGTGATGTACCACTGATTGGGGTTACAACCTTAGAACAGATGTTGGCAAAATATCAACAAAATTTAGTGATTTTAACTGATGAAATTGACCAGCCTTATGGTTATGGTCGAATTGTGCGCAATCAGGTTGGGCAAATCGTTCGTGTTGTCGAAGAGAAAGATGCCAACGCGAGTGAACGTGCGATTCGTGAAATTAATACGGGTTTTTATTTGCTACCGAATCAGCATTTGGCAGCGTGGTTGGGGCAATTGTCAAATGATAATAGCCAAGGCGAATATTACTTGACAGATGTGGTTGAATTAGCACAGCGTCAAAATGTCGCGATTGATTATGTCTTAGCACCACATCACTACGAAGTATTGGGTGTGAATAATAAATTACAACTTGAACAATTAGAGCGCTTTTATCAAATTATTCAGGCAAATAAATTGCTTGAAGCAGGTGTTACATTATTTGATAAAAGGCGCATCGATATTCGGGGTAGCTTAAGTGCGGGTAGCGATTGTTCGATTGATGTTAATTGCATCTTTGAGGGTGTAGTCAAACTTGGTAA
>DPRZ01000097.1:2415-3049 GCA_003538525.1 Neisseriales bacterium | reverse complement strand
ATATTCTGCTGTTTGCAGATAAAGCTTATCAGCAATTATTTCTACAAATCCCTCATCCGCGCCTAGCTGAACGGGATTTTGTGTTACAACCATTAGTTGCAATTGAACCGACGTGGATTCATCCAGAATTACAGCTCAGCATGCTAGAATTATTCAAGCGCTTAAGCCCTAATCAACATTATATTTTACAGCAACTCGACTAAATGAATTACTATCAATTAAGTGCCAGATCGCGGAAACAATTACGTCAAATTTTGCGCAATTTAACTGGATATAAGCTAACTTATTCAAGCTGTTATCAACTCGAGCACCAATTTCATATTTTAGCCACGACCGAGTGTGCAATACCTAATTTAGAGCTTTTTTTACCCAGCTTGAATCCATTAGCGCAGCTAAATACACCCTTAGCGACACTCTGGCAATGGGCACAAAGTGAACTTCAGCAAGATCTCAATTGGCTTAAGTTTGAAAATAGCGCATCAATTGGTTTAAATTGCGCTGATTTAATTCACCACCAAATTAAAATATCACGCTCGTTTTTACCGTTAACCGAATCAATGCTAATTATTAACCAAACCCCAGATTCATTTTCTGATGGTGGTAAATTCTACCAACAACTCGATAAAACTCTCGC
>DPRZ01000097.1:0-2220 GCA_003538525.1 Neisseriales bacterium | reverse complement strand
GGCGCGAGTTATTTAAGTTCTACCGCAGAAATTCAACGCTTACAAGATATTATCAATGGAATTAATGAGTTAAAATCGCGCTATCAATTCAAACTCAGCTTAGATAGCTATAAACCAAGCACAATTCAACACTTCTTACCCTTAATTGATATTGTCAATGATGTCTCCGCCAATTTGCCAGCAGAATGCCTAAGACGAATTAGCGCAGAAAATAAAACCTATCTCTTTATGCATAGCCTCAGCGTTCCAGCGGATCCTAAATTAACTTTAGCTCTCGAACTAAATCCACTTTACGAGTTAAATAACTGGCTACAAAAACAATTAGAGCGCCTGAGCAAATTAGGTTTTAAACCTACTCAGCTAATTAGCGACCCGGGTATCGGTTTTAACAAAACCATGCATCAATCATGGTACTTATTAAAGCATATCGCAAAATTACACCAGAATGATCTCGAACTCTTAGTTGGGCACTCACGTAAGCGCTTCTTAAATAAAGTTAACGCTGCAATCGATGACGCGGCTAATCGTGATAATGAAAGTGCGCAAATTGCGTGCTATTTAACCACTCAGGGCGTGGATTATGTACGTTTACATAACTACCAAACTTACCACCAACAAGTGATGAGTCTCAATCAACTCCAAAATAATTTTAATAACTGAGTTTGCCAATGAATCAGCCAGAAATACTCCATGAATTAGCCAATTTAAATCCACCACAGGCTAAATTTGATACCAGTTCAATGTTACAAGCGCTTGAGTTATTGCAACACCCAGAGAACACTTATCCCGTAATTCATATCGCGGGGAGCAATGGCAAAGGTTCCACCGCAGCTTTTTTAGAAGCTGGTTTACTTGCGGCAAATTACTCAGTTGGCAAATTTACCAGTCCCTACATCCAACGCTTAAATGAATGCATTGTGTTAAACCAATACCAGATTAACGATGATGAGCTCTGCCAAATTTATTTAGAAATTAAACCGCTGCTTTTGAGCCATGCTATTTATGTTAGTTCATTTGAAATGCTGACCCTAATCATGTTTGTTTACTTTGCTCGGCATAAAGTTGATTATTTAATTTTAGAGGCTGGACTAGGCGGATTGAATGATGCAACCAATGTCGTAGCGAGCAACTATAGCATTATTACCAATATTAGTCTGGAACATACTCAATGGTTGGGTACAAATTTAAGCGCAATTGCCACACAGAAAGCTGGCATCATTAAATCTGGATTAACCATCATTGCCACGGATACGCCTGAACTAATTGCTGCGGTTAGCCATAAAACTACTAACTTTATCAATGTACTCGACAAATATCCTCACCAAAGCCAACTTAATCTAAATAATTTCACAACTCAAGTAGAATTTACGGACTCAATAAAATCACACTTAGTCACCCTCGGTTTATTTGGGCACTTCCAAGCTAAAAACTTCCTTAGCGCTTATGCGGTGTTGCATGATTTAGGCTTAACGGATGAATTAATTTTCCACGCCGCTGCCACAACTACTTGGTCGGGACGCTTAGAATGCATTAGCCACAAGCCATGGATTATCGCAGATGCATCACACAATGTTGATGGTGCAAGCCAACTTTACACCACTCTGCGTGAATTGGTTAATCCTGCCAACTGCGTCATTATTGCCTCAATTTTAGCGGATAAAAATGTGCAAGCAATGCTTGATTACTACGCAAAAATTGCCGATCATTTAATTGTCTGTAATCTACCGCAACAACCACGGGCAATTAACGCCATTCGCCTTGCCAAATTAGCTAAGCATAAATTTAAAAATATCCATATTTATAATTCACCACTCGCCGCTCTAACCACTGCGAAACGCTTAAATAAACACTTAATTGTTATAAGCGGCTCAACTTATCTACTAAAATATTTTATCAACCCAACTTAAAGCTTAAGAAAATTTGCTAACAGCGCGTGTCCAAATTCACTACTGACCGATTCAGGATGAAACTGCACCCCAAATACCGCTTGAAATGGATGATAAAACGCCATTATTTCCTTTTGAGAGGTTGTGGCACTAACCATCAACTCAGTTGATAAGATTGATTTTGGCTCTATTATTAAAGAATGATAGCGGGTTACCTTGAATTTGGAAGGTAAACCCTCAAATAAATTTAGCTGCGTATTCTCAATTTCAGCCACAATGCCATGACAAATATAACGCGCTGGAATAACTTGTGCGCCATAAATTTCACCAATTA
>DPRZ01000245.1 GCA_003538525.1 Neisseriales bacterium | reverse complement strand
CAAGCAATGCAGATTTATTTTCTGCGACAAATTACCCAACTCCAATAGTAAATCACCCAACACAAGTAAAATTAGCTAAAATAATGTTCGCAACCATCAAAAAGGATTAATCAATGAGTTTAAGCAGTGCGCAATTAATTACAATTGCCGAAACCTATGGCAGCCCAGTCTATATTTATGACGCGGCTACTATTGAACAACAATACCGTAAACTAACCAGTGCGTTTGAAAATTGTAATGCAAAATTTTTCTATGCCTGTAAAGCACTTAGTAATATTAATATTCTACAATTGATCCATAGTTTAGGCAGTAATTTAGATTGCGTCAGCATTAACGAGGTTCAATTAGGACTAAAAGCAGGCTTTACGCCACAGCAAATTATTTTCACCCCAAACTGCGTGGACTTTAGCGAAATTGAAGCCGCAAAAGAACTTGGTGTACATATCAACATTGATAATATGTCGATTTTAGAGCAATTTGGCAATAAATTTGGTGCGAGTTATCCTGTGTGTATCCGAATTAACCCGCACATCATGGCTGGTGGTAATATGAAAATATCCACAGGACATATTGACAGCAAATTTGGGATTAGTATTCATCAACTACGTCATATTCAACGAGTTGTAAAAAGCACAGGTTTAATTGTGCATGGACTACATATGCATACTGGCAGTGAAATTAAAGACATTGAAGTGTTTATTCGCAGCTTAGATATTTTGCTGGATATTGCACATGATTTTCCAAATTTACTTTTCCTCGATTTAGGCAGCGGCTTTAAAGTTCCCTACCAAGATGGCGATTACTCAACTGATTTAATCACACTGGCTACTCGAATTAAAGAAACCTTTGCAGCTTTTGAAGCTGAATATCAACGAACTTTTGAAATTTGGTTTGAACCAGGAAAATTTTTAGTTAGCGACTCAGGTACACTGGTCGTTAAAGCTAATGTAGTTAAACAAACTACAGCGACTACTTTTGTCGGTGTCAACAGTGGATTTAACCACCTAATCCGCCCAATGTTTTATGACGCCTACCATAAAATCAGCAATTTATCCGCACCCGAGGGAGCTGAACGGATTTACACCGTAGTTGGACATCTTTGTGAAACCGATACCTTTGCTTGGGATCGCAAAATCAATGAAGTTCACGAAGGCGATTATCTTGCATTCCACAATGCTGGAGCCTATGGTTTTGAAATGAGCAGCAGCTTTAATTCGCGTTGCCGCCCTGCCGAAGTGCTAGTTTACCAAGATAAAAATTACTTAATTCGCGAACGCGAAGAATTTAAAGACTTACTCCATAAGCAAGTTGAATGCAATTTATTTAACTAACTCACAAAAAATATAACAAAGGCTAATTTATTTTACAGGATAAATTAGCGCTAAAAATACTTTCATAAGGATAACCCGATGAAAAAACTAATTCTAGCCTTAAGTTTCTGCTGCAGCATAGCATTAGCTGAAAACACAGCATCAGCACCAATTAATAAAAGCACTCAAAATAGCAGCAATGATCAGCCAAAACTAATTATGGTTAAAGGCGTAACATCAAATCAAACTAATTACACAGCCCCACAAAAGCAAGCAAGCAAAGCAAAAAATAGCCACGCCAAAAAAAACGGCTCGCACAAACAAACTAAAGCTCGCAAATCAACTAAGAATACAAAGCACACAAAAACCACCGCAAAAAAAACCGCTCATACCTCACATACCAAAAAACCAACTCAAGCCCCAAAATATAGCAGCAAGTAAGCGACCAAAAGCCAACTATTACCTAGTTGGCTTTTCATTAATTTACAGCAAATCAAACCTCTCTATTTTATAGCTAATGATGATTATAATTGTGCAATAAATTCCAATTGTAATGCGGCACTATCTAATTGTGCAAACTTCTCAAAAAGACTTACAGCATCACCGAAAACTAACCTATTTTCTTGCAAATACCATTTAACGTGCTTGCGTGCAAATCTAACTCCAGCGATGCCTGCATAATGTTGTTGAATCAATTCCAAATGTTGCAGCATATATTGATGAATAAATTTCTTATCGTATTCCTGGTAACTCCCAGTGCCTAAATAATCACGTATTTGCTGAAATAACCATGGTTTACCAAGTGCACCACGCCCAATATATAAACCATCGCACCCTGTTATATGTAAAACCTCACAAGCTTTTTCAGGGGTTGTTATATCGCCATTGGCAAAAACTTTAATTTTAACCAACTGCTTAACTTGAGCAATCAAATCATATTCGGCATGGCCATTATAAAAATCACTCCGCGTACGCCCATGAATGGCTAAAGCCTGAATACCACAATCTTCTGCTAATTGCGCAATTCGTAAAATATTTTTTGTTTGATGATCCCAACCTAATCTAGTCTTAAGATAAACTGGTATTCCAACTGAGTTTACCGCCGCAGTTAATATCTCAGCAACTAATTTTTCATTCTGTAACAACGCTGAACCCGCCAAGACATTACATACTTTTTTTGCAGGACACCCCATATTAATTTCAATTGCATCTGCGTGTAACGCCTGACTAGCGCTTGCGGCATCACGAATTACATCAGCACTAGCTCCTGCAATTTGAATAATCTTCGGTTGTTCAATAAAATGACTTTTTAAACGCGGTTGGGTTTTTTTGGATTGCCACAAACTAATTTGACTGGTAACCATCTCTGAGATACCGTAATCTGCACCGCATTGAATTGCTATATCGCGAAATGGTGCATCCGTAACGCCAGCCATTGGCGAAATTACTAATTTAGTTTCAATTGTTGAGATAGTTTAGTCCTGACTGATTAATTAAAACTAGAAATTCACCATTAGTTTGATAAATATTCGCGCTATTCAAATACCGCAGCTCTTTGTTGGCACGCTTGTTGAAGCGCTAGATAGTACTTATCCTGTTTAGGATTTAGCATAGACTTAAACATATGACAATACTTAATTCCATAAGAACAACTACGATTCAATATAAAAGAATTGTTCATTGAATTCATACAACCGTCTTTATGCGCAATTTGATAGATATCCATGGCACTTAATTTAGCAAACTTACTCTGATAATAACTTTCAGATTTAACATCCAATACTTTAGCAACATTACCAATACCACAATATTGGTAAACCTGATAATCATCTCTTTCAGTATATTTTCTTGCATCCGCAAAACGCAGAAGAATACAAGATTTTTTGCTATTTAATCCAACGCCAATTAATTGCTCATAATTACCTACCTCATGCATCACGCGATGACCATCTGCACTAAGGTCTAAAATAGTATAAACATAATCACGCCCAACTATCTCAGCAGCAAAAACTAAAATAACATGCTGACCACTGAGTTGAAAGGCATAGTCAACTATGGACGTATGAACTTGCATGATTGGGGTTTGATTTAGAAATAGCATAAATTGCATGGAAGAAACATCGTAAATCGCATGTAACTCACCAAGCACACTATATAATGTATCACTAAGTAAATTTATTGGCTTAACTGAAGTTGTCGTACTTTCAAATAAATACTTATCTACCACCGCAACATCATGTGTTGCAGCATTAAGATTTAATTGCTCTTGAAGTAAATCACCACTTGAAATAGCACTAGCGCCAGATTCTAAACTATTCGTTACCTTTAAGTCATTATTAACTAAATTATGCGGACGATTTAAATAGCGCTGACTAATCACACCAAGCACGATCAGCCAAACCACGACTAGCAACACCGTTAGCCACGGTGTCCTCTGCCAGATTTGTTTAAACAATTTGCTCATGGAGTTGGTTCAATTTCTTTTCAAATATACATAAATTAATGCAGGAGATATTTTAGCTCAATTCCTAATTAAATTTAACATTACTCAATAGAAAAGAGCTTAAATCGATAATCTATTTTTCATTTTCACCAATTAACGTTGCTTTATCCTACACCAGTTAATTAATCTATTACATTAACTTGAGCATCAACACAAAATAAACATTATTTTTTACGAAACACAAATTCAACTGCGACTACCTTACGACTAAGTTTATATTCTTTCAATTCGATAGCGATATCAGCTTTTGCATTAATTTCATTAAGCGCAATATTTAATACTTTACGCTTAAAATTACTATAAATTTCGTAGGTTCCATTTTCAATTCCAAGTAACTCTTTAATTGCATCTAATGTAAATTTAATGCTCTGGGTATTTTTATCAAAATTAGTAATAATCATATCGTAAATTAAATTTGAATAACTCGAGGTAAAACTTGCCGAATATTTCCAGCGCCCACCAATATACTGTTGCTTCATATATAATATAAATGGAATTAAACGATAACTTACTTCAATGGTAACTAACTTGGTACTTCGATTATAGGCATAGGCTGAAATAAACGTTGTAGCTTCAATATCTTCAATTTCACCTGCCACATCCAAACGCTGCGTAATCAAAGTACGGTTACAATAATCTTCTAAAAGATCTAATAATTCACTTTTACTCATTTTAGGGATAAATCTAGTCAAGACGGCAAGATTACTCTGAATAACTTTATTTTGCTTATTGATAAAATTAGCATTATCTGAACCCTTAACATGCGTCATCATAAATGCCATTAACGTAATATGTGCCGCGGTGGGTAAATATTTATAGCGTGACGTAGTTACACCATCGGGATGGGTTACAATTCGAATTGCTGCAATCATACACCTAACCTTATTAAATCAAATTTGCTATAAAGACATACAGTAAATAACTCAATACGCTAAAATTCCTACCAACCAAAGTACAACTTATTGTATAATTTAGGTATCT
>DPRZ01000205.1 GCA_003538525.1 Neisseriales bacterium | reverse complement strand
GCAATTTCTTCAACCACTATTATCGTTAAAGCGCTTAGTGAATTAAAACTTAAACAGCATAAATTTGCCCAAATGATTTTTGGTATGCTAATTGTTGAAGACATTCTTGCCATCGGGATTATTGCAATCCTATCAGGGATTAGCACCACTGGTACAATTAGCAGCGACAACATCGTTAGTACACTGGGACAGCTATCCTTATTTATTATCGTAACCATGGTACTAGGCTTAATGACTATTCCACGCTTATTAGCTTACATAGCTAAATTTAAAAGCAATGAAATGATGTTAATTTCAGTACTTGGCTTGTGTTTTGGAATTTGCTTAATGGTGTTGGCGCTAAACTATAGTATTGCACTAGGTGCTTTCATGATTGGAGCAATTATTGCCGAGGCTCGTCCACTACACTTAATTGAAACTTTAGTTGAACCACTTCGCGATATGTTTTGTGCGATTTTCTTTGTGACAATAGGAATGATGTTTGATCCAACTATTTTAGTTAATCATTATTTACCAATTCTAATTATTAGCTTAGTTCTAATTGGGGGTAAGGTCGTTGGTTGTAGCATTGGAACATTTGTCTCAGGGCAAAATGGCAAAACCTCTTTAAAAGTAGGCATGAGCATGGCACAAATTGGCGAATTTTCGTTTATCATTGCCGCTCTTGGGGCGAGTAGCAAAGTAACCAGCAACATACTTTACCCGATTGCAATTGCCGTCTCAGCACTAACAACGCTAACGACTCCATACCTAATTAAATTATCCAATCCATTATCTAGTTTAATTGGTCAACGCTGCCCTAAATTTTTAAGCAAACTAGCTCATTACTATACTAATTGGGTTGCAGATTTACACCCACAAGGCGACAGCGCATTAATCGTCAAAATAATTGGTAAAATTACCGCACAAATTATTGTTAATTGTGCCTTAGTCGCAGCGGTATTTATTGCCAGCGTCTTTGTCGCCAGCCATCTAGATTTAGTTTTTGTTCGCTATTATGGTGCCATCGTTCATGAGCAACTCCATAAAAGCTTAATCTGCGGCGTGTCACTACTAATTTCATTGCCATTTTTAATTGCAGCTTATCGTAAACTCAAAGCGTTTAGTATGATTTTAGCCGAAGTATTAATTCGCGATAATCTACTAAAACAGCAGACCTATAATGCGCGAAGAGTTATTTTTGAAACACTTCCATTGCTGGCTATCGCAAGTATTATGAGCTTAATTTTCTCAATTAGCAGCCCAATCTTACCGCGGACTGAATTATTATGGGGAATAATTGGAGCAACTACAGTGATTGCAATTTTATTTAGAAATCAATTTATTCGCTTCCAGTCTTGGCTGCAAATTGAACTTTTTAATGTTATGGAAACCAATACAGATGAAAAACATTAATTTACTTTGCAGCAATTACACACCAAGTAATTTAAATTCACAAAAAAATCAATTCATTATCAGCACGAAGGTGATTATTTGAAATTGTGTTAACCATCGTTGACAAACCGATTAATCAAATTAACTTTAACTTACCATCAAATATAAATAAGCGCTTAAACAACATTTTAAATTTAAGCGCTACGATTAACCTAATCATTTACTTATTTATAGCACGCCAACAAACTATTTTCTGCCAATTGGCGGATCTCAATTTCAGATAACTTTAATGCATCGGCAATAGCAAAATAGTTTTCATTCAAATAGCCACCAAAATAAGTTGGATCATCTGAGTTTATGGTTGCAATTACCCCAGCATCCATAAAATCTCTAAGTTGATGTAAGCTCAAATCTGGTACAGATTGCAAGCGTTGATTGGAAAGTGGACACATAGTTAAAGCAATTTTATCGCGTGCAATTCTTCGCACCAGCTCAAGATCTTTAATCGCATTATTGCCATGATCAATTCGATCAACGCCTAAAATATCTAAAGCCTCCCAAACATACTCGGCTGGTCCCTCTTCACCAGCGTGTGCAGATAAATACAGACCTGCATTTTTAGCTTCTCTAAAGACATTTTTAAACAAATGTGGCGGAAAACCCTGTTCAGAGGAATCAAGTCCAACTCCAATAAATAAATCACGGTACTCCATAGCTGCCTCAAATGTACGTAACGCGTCACTTTCAGGCAGATGGCGTAAAAAGCATAGAATTAACTGCCCATCAATACCTAATTCAAAACGCGCATCATTAATGGCACGCTCAAAACCCAACATAAATGTAGACCATGCAATACCACGTGGGAGGTGCCCCTGTGGGTCAAAAAAAATCTCAGCACGTACAACATTTTGTGCACTCACTTTGCGCAAATATGCCATCATCAAATCATAATAATCTTGCTCAGTTTGTAAAACTGACATTCCACGATAATACAAGTCTAAAAAAGACTGTAAGTTTTCAAAATTATAAGCTTGTTCAATTTGACTAACGTTAGCATATGGCAATTGAATTTTATTGCGTACAGCCAAATCCATCATCATTTGCGGCTCAAGACTACCCTCAATATGAATATGTAATTCGGCTTTCTTTAAAGTTTGAATTAATTGCTGCATGAATAAAGACCTTTAAATTATTATAATATTAACCATATTTTAACTTATTCAATATTTTTAAACGCAAAAATTTCTATGGTTAACTAGATTAAATCCAGTTTTAGCATTCCACAAAACATATAGCGCTCTCTAATAACCATAATAAACCAGCCATACATGTCAACTATAACTCGTTCTGA
>DPRZ01000044.1 GCA_003538525.1 Neisseriales bacterium | reverse complement strand
TCAGCTACATTAATCAATTGATAACCACGGCAAATCCCAACAACCGGTAATTTACGTTGCTTCGCCGCTAAATATAAGCCTATTTCAAACTGATCTCGTTCGTAATTAGGCTTATCACGCAATGGACGTTTATACGGCGTGCCAGAATCCAACACTTCATGATGATAATCAATTTTACAAGCTTCACCATAGCAATTTGAGTCTACATCTTGACCACCAATAAATAAAATCCCATCCAGCCGTTCAACTAAATGTTCGGCATCAATTTGACTCATTTTACTATTTATAATTAGTGGAATTCCACCATTTTCTAAAATTGCACTTACATAATTTGCGCGAACAAAAACAAATTCATCGCTATTATTACTTAGTGCAGTGATATTTTCAACATTCGAAGTGATTCCAATCAGTGGCTTACGCAAAATAAATTCCCCAGTTAAATTCAATTATTTATATTCGTCTATTACATCTAAGACGCTACTAACGTCATTCATTAAAAAGAAATGCACACATGGCACACCAGCAGCAATTAGCTCACGCACCTGAGATTTAGCCCAGTCAAGACCAATTTGCTGCGCATTTTGTGGCGCAGCTAATAATTGTGCCACCAATTCATGCGGTAAATCAACATGAAATAGTCGTGGCAGACTATTAATTTGATTCGCACTCTTTAAAACTTTAATTCCAGGGATAATTGGCACCGTAATTCCTGCTTGACGACAGGCTTTGACAAACGCAAAATACTTTTGATTATCAAAAAACATTTGCGTAATTACATATTCTGCACCCGCTGCAACTTTTTGTTTCAGATACTCAATATTTAACTCTTGATTTGCAGCTTCAAAATGTTTTTCAGGATAACTGGCAACCCCCATACAAAAATCTAAGGCCGGATATTCGGTATCACCAAGAAATAAGCCTTGACGCATTTTTGCCACTTGCTTAACTAAATCTACCGCATACTTATTGCTTCGTTCACCCTCATCCAGCTTACGATTATAATTAAGGTTATCACCTTTCAGCGCGAGGATGTTTTCAATGCCCATATAATTTAATTCAATTAATGCATCTTCAGTTTCTTGTTGTGAAAAACCTTGGCATAAAACATGCGCTACGGCATCAATGCCATATTTATTTTGAATTACGCCACAAATCCCCATTGTACCAGGGCGTTTTTTATGCACGCGTTTAATGATCGAACCATCGCTTTTTTCAACATACAACAACGACGAGGCATGGGTGGTTACATTTATCCATTTGGGATCATAAGGTAAAAGTTGCTCAATAATGGCAAATATTTCGCTAATATTTGTCGCACTACCACGCACAGGCGGCACAATTTCATAGCTAAATAAAGTTTTTGTCGCCGCTTTAAGATGATCAATAACGCGCATTATTTTTTCTTTTAAAATATTTCAAATTAATCGCAAAGCAAATTTTAACTAATAAATAGCCAATTAGACTACTAGCTAAAACATCTAACGGCCAATGCCAACCCGTACAAATTCGTGCTAATGCAGTTGCAACTACTAAGGCTAACATTAAGAACTGCAAACCTTTTTTATTAGAGAAAAATAGCATATTCATACTAAAGGCAAAAACTGCCATATTTCCCGTATGTCCCGATGGAAAAGATAAATATGCGGATTTAACTGCATTTTCATACAAATTAATCCAGAAGAAACTTCCCTCCGGTAACACCATATACGGACGCGCCTCACCAATTAGATGCTTAAGCCCAGCAAAAACTGCATAATACACAATAATCAATAAAATTACATTAGCTAATTTATCGCGGCGCCAAACAAAAGTTAAAACAATTAGCAACGTTGGCAGAATAAAAAACTTAGAATAACTAAGTAAATTAAATGCTAACCAAAATTGAGTTGGCATTAAAGCATGCTGCTGATTAATCGTAAGAAATAACCCGTGGTTACTTCCAGTTAACCAAATGGTCAGTCCAATAACCACACTTAGCACAAAAGCTACCCCACTATATGCAGGCAACAATCGTTGTGTGAGAGTTGTTATCAAAACATTATTTTTCATCAATAAACCTTTTCAAATAGCATAATTATAAATAAAATCAAAAATTTAGACACAAGTCAACTCCATAGAGTAACTTATAATTCCACTAAGTTTTCTTACCAAATCATCCATTAACCGTTTCTAGTCTAATGCCTCCAGCAGTCAGTTAGCTACCAACTTGTTGGGCTAACGTAATGCGATCAATGCCCGCATAATCTTGTAGCGTGGCAATTTGCACTAACCCAGCCGAACGAAAGATCTCTTGCACCGCATGCGCTTGATTATAGCCATGCTCAATAATTAACCACCCATTTGGATTGAGAAACTCGCGCGCTGAATTCGCAATCAAACGAATGCAACTTAAACCATCAGCAAAATCACTCAATGCAGTTTGCGGTTCAAATTGCAAAGCTTGCAAATGCGGATCATCCGCCTCTATATAAGGTGGATTACTCGCAATTAGATCAAATTTACCGCTTAAATTAGTAAACCAATCACTGTGGATAAACTCTACTTTAGCGGCTAAATTTCGTGCATTTTCTTGCGCGACTTGCAGTGCTGCGACAAATTTATCTACCGCAATCACTTGTAAATCAGGACGCTCCAATTTAGCACTAATTGCCAGACAACCGCTCCCTGTCCCCAAATCCACCACGCGCGCATTCGGCGTAGCTAACTCAAGAATTTTTTCTAATAACAACTCAGTTTCAGGACGTGGAATTAACGTAGCTGGCGTAACTTTAAATTCACGCGAGTAAAACTCTTTCTGACCCAAAATATACGCAATGGGCTCACCAGCCAGCGCACGCTGCACCCAATTCTGATAAAGTTGCAATTGCTCCACACTTAATTCATAATCATCACGACTAATCAATTGCGCGGTTGTAAAACCCGTAATTCGACTCAGCAACACACGTTTATCCAGTCGTGAAAGATCTTGAAGCTGGAATAGCTGACGCAGCGTGGTCATTTGCTCGCAGGCACACAGTGTTCGTTAATTAAATGATAGTCGCTATGACACTCGGCACAACTGGCTTTATTCTGTACAAATTGGAGTTTTACACCACATTGACACACCCAGCCAATTTGCCGCGCAGGTACACCAACCATCAGCGCATAGGCTTTAACTTCTTTATTAATCACTGAGCCCGCACCAATAAAAGCATATTCACCAATCGTGTTGCCACACACAATTGTCGCATTAGCTCCAATGCTAACCCCGCGTTTTACTAAGGTTTTCCTATATTCATGTTTGCGAATTACGTGACTCCGCGGATTAAACACATTAGTAAATACCATTGATGGACCGCAAAACACATCATCTTCAAGATAAACTGCATCATAAATCGAAACATTATTTTGAATTTTTACGTTATTGCCAATTTTTACATCATTGCCAACAAAGACGTTTTGCCCCAATGAACATTTTGCGCCAATTTGCGCTCCGCCACACACATGGCTAAAATGCCAAATTTTAGTAGCTTCACCAATCTGCGCGCCCTCATCAATAATTGCCGAACTGTGTGCCTGATAAGTCATTTAAATTTCTTTCCTTTAGTTTTATTAACTAACCCTATACTTTTAATTGGTTCCTTATTATTTTGAGAGTTAAATTTCAAATTAGCAAGAGCCAAAGCTAAAAACACAGCAATATAATCCCACAAAAAAAACCTAGCCGCAGGAACACCAAGTACAAGATATAAGCTAACCAGTTGTAGTATTGAGGATAAAATTATCATTAATGCTAAACGACTCTTCTTATACCATAAACAATAAACCAATACTAACAAATTACCTAATATTAACAATAACGCATTAAATGTTCCTAATGTTCTACGCTCTTCAACTATAAGATTAGACAATTTAACTTCAATATTACTTGGATTATTAATAGATAAAGGAGTCCACCACG
>DPRZ01000187.1 GCA_003538525.1 Neisseriales bacterium | reverse complement strand
GACAGTTACAAAATGGAATTATTGATCCATTTATTCACGTAACCGAACAATATTTAACAACTGATTTAAATTCGTCAATTCAAGATGGTTTTGCTGAAGCCGTGTTAAAAACATTAATTGAAGTTGGAAGCGATATTGTTAATGGTACGCAAGATTATGCTACACGAGCAAATTGGATGTGGGCAGCCACCAATGCATTAAATGGAATTATTGGAATCGGTGTCGATCACGACTGGGCAACTCACATGATTGGTCATGAATTAACCGCCGCCTATGGCTTAGATCACGGACAAAGTTTAGCGATTATTGCACCTCAACTGTGGCGCCAACAGCAACAACATAAAGCCGCCAAACTCTTAAAATTTGCACATAATGTTTGGGGATTAGAAAACAGCCATCCTGATGTCGCAATTAAACAAGCGATCATTAAGACCGAAGAATTCTTCCACTCTTTGGGTGTCAAAACTAAATTTTCAGATTATGAAGTTAATGTTGATGCCGAAATGATTACGACGAATTTATTCAAATATAGTTCGAGTAATCTAGGTGAACACAAAAACATTGATGCCAAAGCTGTCACTGAAATTTTAGCTATGGCTAAATAGATTTCAGGTAATCTAAAGTAATTGCAGAATTAAAAAGATTAACCACTAATGGAATTTATTCTAGCCGTGGTTAATGTAAAAAACCCAGAACAATCAAATATTCTGGGTTTTTGCTGATTAAATCATTTTTACAAAGCCATGCGGCGTAAATCTGACAAAACCGAAGCCATAAACGAAGCAAATTTAGCTCCCGCTGCACCATCAACAATCCGATGATCAAATGATAGTGATAACGGTAGAATTAGGCGTGGTGCAAATTCTTTACCATTCCAAACTGGTTGAATGGCTGATTTTGAAACTCCCATAATTGCTACTTCTGGAGCATTGATAATTGGCGTAAACGCGGTTGACCCCAATCCACCTAAGCTAGAAACGGTGAACGTACCACCTTGCATATCCGCAGGTTTTAATTTACCATCTCGGGCAGCTTTAGCTAAAACTGAAGTTTCCTCGGCAATTTGCACAATGCCTTTTTTATCTGCATCTTTAACTACAGGAACAACTAAACCATTTGGTGTATCTGCCGCAAACCCGATGTTATAATAATCTTTGTAAACTAAATTATCACCATCAATTGAAGCATTAAATGCTGGGAATTTTTTCAAAGCAAAAACTGCTGCTTTAATTAAGAAAGCCAATGGCGTTACCTTAATTTCAGCGCGCTTATATTCTTCATTTAATTGCTTACGGAAATTTTCCATTTCAGTAATATCCGCATTTTCAAATACGGTAACATGCGGAATCATAACCCAATTACGCGCTAAATTAGCCCCTGAAAGTTTTTTAATCCGCGACATCGCTTCAACCCGCACAGGGCCAAATTTAGCAAAATCAACTTTTGGCCACGGAATTAAATCAATGCCTCCGCCAGAACCATTACTCGGAGCAGATACAGCACCATTACTAACTTGACCTGACATGACACTCTTAATGAAAGCTTTTAAATCATCTTCGGTAATGCGCCCTTTAGTACCACTGCCTTTAACTTTACCTAAATCAGTACCAAGTTCACGTGCCAATTTACGAATTGATGGTGAAGCAAATGCATTAGAAAAAGCCACTTCATCAACTTTAGTTGCCGCTACAGGAGCCGCTGATGCCACAACTGGAGCTGCTACCACAACAGGTGCAGAAGCAATAACTGGAGCTACCACCGCAGCAGGTGCACTTGAAGTCGTTTCAACCAAGATAATTAAATCACCTTGATTTACTTTACCACCAACTTGAACTTTAAGTTCTTTAATAATACCACTCGCAGTTGATGGTACATCCATGGTTGCCTTGTCAGTTTCCAAGGTCATAATGGTATCTTCTTCTTTAATACTATCACCAACTTTTACGGCAACTTCAATAATTGAAACATCATTATTACCACTTAAATCAGGAACAAGAACCTGGACTATTTGGGTACTTGCCACAGCCGGACTAGCGACTGCAGGAGAAGCTATTACGGCAACAGGTGCAACTTCTACTGGAGCGCTAGGAGCCGCTGCTGGCGCTACTACAGCACCATCTGCTTGAACCTTAACTACCACATCACCTTCATTAACTTTAGAACCGACCTGAACTAAAACCTCAGTCACCACACCAGCCGATTCAGCAGGAACTTCCATGGTTGCTTTATCAGTTTCTAACATAAATAAATTATCATCAATGTTAATCTTATCGCCAACTTTAACGTAAACTTCAGCTACATTTACATCGCTATGGCCACCAATATCAGGAATTTTTAATTCAATTAAACTCATTGCTTAACCTTTTTAATTAGAATAGTTACCACGGGTACAGGTACCTTGTTGAGGATCGCACTGGCATCCTGTATCCTTAAGTGCCTGACAAGAGGACTTATCACCCTCTTGGCAAGCAACCGTCAAATTTTGACATAAATTATTCACTGCACCTTGATTACGCCCCTGATCAGCATTAACTGTCAAACAGTAACAGCAAAATCCAACGCAAACAAATAACTTACGCATTTTAAACTCCTAAATTAAACCTCCCAAGGATTAGCCTTGTTGGTGTTAATTCCGTATTTAATGATCGCATCTGCTACCACATTAGCTTCAATTAGACCTTGATCAGCCAAACCTTTTAATGCAGCAACTGCGACATAGTAACGATTTACTTCAAAAAATTCACGTAAAGCTTTACGATAATCTGAACGACCAAAACCATCTGTTCCTAGCGTGACATATTTACCTGGTACAAATTCACGAATTTTATCCGCGAAATTACGAATATAATCCGTAGCCGCTACCGTTACCAAAGCATCGGTTTGCTCTAATTTTTGAGCAATAAAAGTTTTTGCTTGTGGAGCAAGAGGATTTAACATATTATGACGGTTAATCGCCATACCTTCACGATGTAGTTTATTGAATGAAGTTGCTGAAAACACATTTACTTTAAGCCCAAAATCTTGACTCAATAAATCAGCTGCACCAATTACTTCACGTAAAATAGAACCACTACCGATCAAATTAACTGATATATTACCATTACCAACTGATTTAAACAAATAACAACCGTTAATAATGTCTTGCTCAATACCAACAGGCATCGCAGGATGTGTGTAATTTTCGTTCATAACAGTAATATAATAATATTTATCTTTATGCTCAACATACATTTCATGCATACCGTGTTGCAGAATAACCGCTAGTTCATATGCAAAAGTAGGATCATAAGATTCACAATTTGGAATCAAATCAGCTTGAACTTGACTATGACCATCTTCATGCTGTAAGCCTTCACCGTTTAGCGTCGTTCTACCTGCCGTACCGCCGATAATAAATCCACGTGCACGCATATCACCAGCTGCCCAAGCTAAATCTCCAGTACGTTGGAAACCAAACATTGAATAATAAATATAGAATGGAATCATTGGCACACCGTGATTAGCATAACTTGTCGCCGCAGCAATCCAAGTACTCATCGCACCTGGCTCATTAATACCCTCTTGGAATATTTGACCATTAACGGCTTCTTTATAGTACATTAATTGCGAAGCATCTTCTGGTGTGTATTTTTGCCCAACGTGTGACCAAATACCTAATTGACGGAACATACCTTCCATACCAAAAGTACGAGATTCATCTGGCACAATTGGAACAATATGTTTCCCTAACTCTTTATCTTTAACTAACACATTTAACATTCTAACAAATGCCATAGTTGACGACATTTCACGCTCACCAGTATCTTTTAACATTGCATCAAAAGCACTTAGTTCAGGAATTTTTAAGGTTGTCATTGATGGTTTACGAACTGGTAAATACCCTCCCAATTTTTCACGTTGAGCATGCAAATAGGTATGCTCTGGAGTACCTTCAATTAAATTAATAAATGGCGCAGCTTCAACTTCTTCATCCGTCAATGGAAGATCAAATTTGTTACGAATGTGTTTCATTGTTTCAGTAGATAATTTTTTAGTATTATGTGCAACGTTTTGTGATTCACCAGCACCTTTTAAACCATAACCTTTAATGGTCTTAGCTAAAATTATTACTGGTTTACCTTCTGGATTAGTCGCCGCTTCATGATAGGCTGCATAAATTTTATCTAAGTCATGACCACCACGAGTTAATGCCCAAATATCATCATCACTCATATCTTGCACTAATGCCAATGTTTCTGGATATTTACCAAAGAATTTCTCACGAACATAAGCACCATCTTTTGATTTCAAATCTTGGTATGCACCATCAACTGTTTCCATCATTAATTGTTTTAATTTACCTAAGTGATCATTTTCCAATAAACGATCCCAACCTTTACCCCAAATAACCTTAATTACCTTCCAACCAGCGCCAGTAAATAACCCTTCCATTTCCTGAATAATTTTACCATTACCGTTAACAGGTCCATCCAGACGTTGTAGGTTACAACTCATAACAAAAATTAGGTTATCAAGACCTTCACGTGAAGCAATATGAATATTACCAAGAGTTTCTGGCTCTGATGATTCTCCATCACCAATAAAGCACCAAACTTTACGTCCTTTGGTGTCAGCAATCCCTCTATCATCAAGATAGTGCATAAACCGAGCTTGGTAGATTGCCATCAATGGACCAAGCCCCATTGACACAGTTGGAAACTGCCAATAATCAGGCATTAACCATGGATGTGGATATGAAGATAAACCTACATTTGCTGATTCTTGGCGAAAATGGCGTAAACGATCCTCATTAAAGCGACCCTCAACAAAACTACGTGCATAAATACCTGGCGCCGAATGACCTTGTACAAAGATCATATCGCCATGTTGCTCATCTTTAGGTGCGCGCCAAAAATGATTAAACCCAACTTCATACAAATATGCAGCGCCAGCATAAGAAGAAATATGCCCACCTAACTCACTAGAAATTTTATTCGCATTTGAAACCATCGCAGCCGCATTCCAACGAATATATGCAGAAATGCGCTTTTCAATATCTTTATTACCTGGATAGACTAATTGATTCGCGGTGCTGATCGTATTAACGTATTCAGTATTCACACTTTTGTGAACTTGAACACCAGTTTTATCACCAAGACGCTTTACGACAGCATTAATTAGATAGGCCGCACGTTCTGCAGATTCTAATTCAATAACATTATCAACCGAATCTAACCACTCTTTAGTTTGCAATTGATCTAAATCATTACTCATTTACAACTCCCGTCACAAGGTAGTGACAAAAATACAGGTTATAGTACATACTTCCATTAGTATAGCAAAATACCTTAGGTGTGCGACTAATAAAAATTATTGCAGCGCACTAATAAATTCATAAGCAGAGTAAGGTTATTCTAGGTATAATACACAGTGAACAATTATTTTATATAAGGATTATCAATATGTCAAGCAGAATTGCAGCAATTAAACAATACGGTCAAAAGATTTGGCTGGATAATATTTCACGTGAATTTTTAGCTTCAGGCACTCTTGAAAA
>DPRZ01000170.1 GCA_003538525.1 Neisseriales bacterium | reverse complement strand
TTTAAAATTATAACATATTTGGTATAATATCGCGATTATCCCCTTGATTAAAATTAGAAGTTGTTGAGTTATGAAAAAAATATTTACAAAAAAAATCTATTGGTCGGTATTTGGATTAATTGTGCTGATCGTTATAGTACTGCGCTTTATGTCTGCTAGTAAAGTTGCAGACTCGATTGCGAGCACGGATGTTTTGTTGAATAAATCGGATATTATGACAGTCAAACAAGAATCGATTAATGATGTAGTTTACTTTACTGGAGATTTATCACCTAAAGATCAAACCATAATTTCCGCCGAAGTCGATGCGCGGATTTTAAAAGTGTGGGTCGATGAGGGGCAATTGGTCAAAGCTGGGCAAGCCTTAGCGGATTTGGATACACTGGATTTAGCTCAAGCGGTAAGTCAGCAACAAGCCCAAGTAGCTGGAGCTAAAGCCAAATTAGTCCTAGATCAGCAAAAAATGGAAAAGCAGTCTGAGTTATTGAAACAGGGCTTTGTGTCGCAAATTGCCTATGATGAATTAGTGAGTAATTATCAAGCGTCATTACAAAATTACAAAGCTCAAGAAGCGATGTTGAAACGCAGTCAGAAGCAATTGACCAACACGCATATTACCGCACCATTTGCGGGCATAATTTATCAACGTAGCGTTCAGGCTGGACAATTGGCACAGAAAAATACGAAATTATTTGCGTTAGCTAATTTGAGCTATTTAGAAATTAAAGCGGCGATCCCGAGTGATCAAATTAACCAGATTAATCTTGGTGAGTCAGTTGAATTTAAAGTGGAAACCGATAGTCGGGTTTATCATGGCGTAATTAGTCGGATTAATCAAGTGGCTGAGGCGGGTACTCGTTCATATATGGTCTATATTGATTTTAATAATCTTAGTGCAGTTTTAAAATCTGGGCAGTTTATTAAGGGACAAATTATTTTGCGCCGTTTAGATAATCAGTTGGTGATTCCCTGTGATGCAATGCGTAGTTCGGAAAGCTCAAGTTATGTTTTAGTTTTAAAGCAGAACAAAATTTTGAGTAAATCAGTGCAATTGATTCTCAGTAATCGCCAAACTGGAGTTTGTTCGGTGAGTGGAATTGCGAACGGGGAGAACGTCTTGGCGGGGAATGTGCTGACGGTTAAAACGGGTGATTCTGCCAAAATTGTCGATTAATTAAATTTAGTGATTTAAACCAGCCATTTTTGACTGGTTTTTATTTTGCAAAGGGAGTCTATGCCACTGTTAAATAATTTTCAAATTCAAGCGTTAGCTAAAGAGTTACTAATCGCTGATGCTCAGGTGTTGAGCATTGCTCCACTGCATGAACGTTATGGCGAATTATCCATAATTGAAGCTTATCGAGTTCAAGATGTACTGATGGAGTTAAAGTTGGCAACAGGAATTAAGTTAATTGGTTATAAAATGGGTTTAACTAATTTATCTAAAATGGCTGTAGCAGGCGTTGATGAGCCGCTAAAAGGGCAGTTATTTGATAATATGCTGCTAAAAAATGGCGCGCAGTTGTTACTGCAAGATTTAATTCAACCGCGAGTTGAGCCGGAGATTGCCTTTGTTTTGAAGCATGAGTTAGGTGGTGCTAATCTTAGTGCAAAAGAAGTACTTGCTGCAACTGAGTATGTAACTACCGCATTGGAGGTTGTCGATAGTCGTTATCATGGATTTAACTTTTCGTTTAATGATGGAATTGCCGATAATATTTGTGCTGCACGCGTGGTGTTGGGGGATAAAAAATTGCGCCCAGAAGATTTGGATTTAGCTAATATTCAGGTACAATTATTCGTCAATCAGCTTCCACAAGCGAGTGGAGTTAGTTCAGTAGTTTTAGCTAATCCAATCAATTCGGTTATTGCCTTAGCCAAATTGTTGAATCAGCGAGGATTGAAAATCGCAGCTGGAGCAGTTATTATTACTGGGGCAATTACTGATGCGATTAGTATTAAGTCTGGTGACGAAATTAGCGCTGATTTTTCTCAGTTGGGAACAATTGGCTTTAAGGCTGTTTAGTTAGATTTATTGGGGATGTGGATAACTTCAATTCGCTCGGATTAAAATCGGCACTTGGAGTTTATTGTTTTTATTCATTTTTTAATGAATTGTCATCTAAGAGAATGATGTAAGGGCGATATAAAGAGGCTGGTACGGTTTGATGAAATTCATATTTGAGCGCTTTTTGAGCTAATAATTTGGTGTTTGAACCAGGGATGCCAAATTTAGCGCAGAGTTGATTGGCAATAATATTGGCGATCGTACTTCGGCTGACTTTAAGTGTTTGAGCTATTAGATCCTGCGATAAACCGTTCGCAAGTAAAAACATTATTTCATTTTCGCGAGATGTTAACTTTTCTAAATTAGGATTAGTTTGTTCAAGCTTATCCTCAACTAAGAGGTTTAGGTATTCCTGGTGACTAAAAAAACGTGAACGAGTAGCATAGCTTTGAATCGCGATTACTTCTCCCGTGGGATGGAAAATTGGCACATAGGTTACTAAATAAGATTGAAAATGTCCTTTATAAGGCAAAAGATCAATAAAACTAAGGATGGTTTTATTCATGAAAACTAGTTTTTGAATTTCATAAATCATCTGGGTGTACTGGTGAATATATTCAACAAAGGTTTCAGTGTATTGTGCTGCAAATATTTTTAACCCCAGATCAACATCTTGATGATTGCCAAAAGACAATCCAATCGCTTCTTGCCAAGTTGTAAAACCAATCGAGTTAGCTGAGCATGTCGTACAGATCCGAATCGCTAAATTAAAATCAAAAATTACCGAATAAATTTGTTGCTCTATTAGCGGTGTAAATTGAGGAATAATAACGTTTTCTAAATAGTGTTGTTTTTCATCGGTAGTTAACTATAATGCCCCCTGAAAAAGATACAGCACAGAACTGAACAGACTTGCTAAAATTAGGATAACTAAAAGTATAGGAAAGTAAAATGGCAAAACGTACAAATTACTCAAATGAGTTCAAATTTAAGGTGGCATTGGAAGCAATTAGAGGTGAAGTAACCTTTGATGAATTGGCTATAAAATACAGTGTGTCAAAATCGTTGATAAGTAACTGGCGTAAAGAATTGCTTGAGCGAGGCAAAGATGTATTTAATAGCGGCAAACGCAAAGCAGAAGCCCCACAAGAAAGTAAACTCTATCAAAAGATAGGTGAGCTAAATATGGAGGTTGATTTTTTAAAAAAGTTCTTGGGTGCACACGGGCTAATTTGAATATAGCCAAATTTATTCGTGAGCATCACCAAGAATATGAATTATCCTTGGTGCGCCAATGTCGTCTGCTGGGAGTTGTTAGAAGTGCTGTTTATTATAAGAGACATCCGCGAGACGATAGTGAGCTATGTTGTCTGGTACATAAGATCTGGGGAGAAGACCAAAGCCTCGGTTATCGGATGATAACGCATTATTTACGCGAGTATCATGGTATGGTCGTAAATCATAAGCGGGTACGTCGCATCATGATCAAGCTAAAAATAATGGGGATTATACCGAAACGTAACTTGAGTAAAAACAAGAAACCAGAATATAAGTACCCATATTTATTGCGTAATTTAATTGTAGGGAGAGCTAATCTTGTCTGGGCAACGGATATTACGTATCTGAAATTACCGCATGGCATGATGTACCTACTATCCATAATTGATGTATATAGTCGAGCCATACTAGGCTACACAATAAGCCACAGTTTAGAGGTTGACGATTATCTTGAGTGCTTGAAGAAGTGCATATCTAGATATGGCGCACCAGCTATATTTAACACAGACCAAGGTGTGCAATTTACTTCCCATGCGTGGATAAATGAGTTGAAGAAACATAAGATTCAGATATCCATGGATGGCAAAGGTCGTTGGGCAGATAACATTTGGATAGAGCGTTTCTGGAGGACTATAAAATACTGTGGAATATTTATGGATGGGGTTGAGACAGTAACAGAGCTGAAAAACTCTGTAAAAAGGTTCATTGGTTATTACAATGAAAAACGGCTACATTCAAGTCATAATTACCAAACACCGATGAAAGTTTATTTGGCAAGTGTGACAGAAAACTCTGGAATGATGTTTCAATACATATACCAGCGAGATGTAGAACAATTGGCAGCTTAGCTTGTTCTGATCAGATGTGTGGAATATGTCTTGACAAGCGGGTGCATTATAATATTCGGCGAATTATATTCAATTTTATCTCCTATGAACTAGATGTTATGCAGAAAACATCAGTTTTAATCTTTATTCTCTGCCTTAAATTACTGTAATTTATAAACTGCAATTTGGGTTGCCATCAAGAACTATAATACTTTGATTTTACCCATAAATATCTTTCCGATGTGCCACTCTAACCACTAAAATCATTAGTACAGTATCTTGTATTTCACAAACGATTCGATAATCACCAGCACGATATCGCCATAATCCTGATAATTCTCCAGTTAAGGCTTTTCCTAATTGTCGGGGATTATCTAAAGCTAAAATTTTGTCAATTTCCGCTGCAAGTTGTCGCTGAATTGGTTTGTCTAGTTTATTAAATAATTTTGCGGCTTTAGCCGAAAAATTTAACGTCCACATTACAATCCAGCCTTAGCTTTAACGTCTTTCCACGAAATAATATCACTGCGACCAGCTCTAATATCTTCTAATTCCTTCTCTGCTAAATAAATGTCTTCCAAATCGTCTAAATACTCAAGCAATGCTTGTTTTACATAAAACGATTTTGTCCTATGGGTTTGAGCAGCTAAAAAGTTTAATCTTTTCTCTGTGTCGTCATCTAATCGAATTGCTAACATAATAACAACCTTTCAAAATCATATTGTAATACACGTTATACA
>DPRZ01000041.1 GCA_003538525.1 Neisseriales bacterium | reverse complement strand
ATTAGATTGCTGGGTGTGGCATTATTTTGGGTTGCATACACATAGTATTGGTTTTGGCAATCGCGTTTAAAAAAGCCGTATATTGCGCGATGGTCATATCATATTTATCGATTTGATAAGTATAATCAATTTACCAAGACCTGTTTGAACATGAATCAATAAGGTGTGGTGTAATCGTTAGTTGCCAATATTGCGTTAGAACTGGCCTATATCTTGCACGTTTGCACATTTATGCAAGTGTGTGGTAAAATAGCGGGGTATTTAATTTATTTTATGGTGGAGATTATCATGAAAGCTTTACAAATTTTTGAACCAGCAATGTGTTGTGATACTGGTCTATGTGGTCCAAGTCTCGATCCTGAATTATTTCGGATTTCAACGGTATTAAGTACACTCAAAAAACAAGGGCTAAATTTTGAACGCTACAACTTAAGCAATGCGCCGCAAGAGTTTGTTAATAATCAAGTGGTCAATAAATTCATTATGCAATCGGGGGTGGATGAACTACCTTTGACGTTATTAGATGGACAAATCATCAAAACTAAAGCCTATCCAACTAATCAGGAAATTTGCCTATGGTTAGAATTACCCGAACATAGCTTGGATGGCGTGATTAGATTAAAACCTAAATATTGTAACAAATAATAAAGAAGTTGTCATGTTAAAACAATTTTTATTCGCCGAATTAAATTTGCCCAAATACCTGTTTTTTACGGGTAAAGGCGGAGTTGGCAAGACCTCCAGCGCCTGTGCGGTGGCACTGCATTTAGCCGATAATGGTAAAAAAGTTTTCTTGGTGAGCACCGACCCAGCTTCCAATTTACAAGATGTATTTGCTACTGAATTAACAAGTGCTGGGGTGGTAATTGCTGGCGCACCTAATTTAGTGGTAGCTAATTTCGATCCCGTGGATGCCGCCGAGCAATATAAAGAAAGTGTAGTTGGACCTTATCGTGGTAAATTACCCGCGGCAGTCATTCATAATATGGAAGAACAATTATCAGGTTCGTGTACGGTTGAAATTGCCGCATTTAATCAATTTGCCGAATGTATGACCGATGATGCTAAACAAACTACCTATGATCACATCATTTTTGATACCGCACCAACTGGTCACACGCTGCGCTTATTGCAGCTGCCATCAGCATGGAGTAATTTCATTAGCGAAAGCACGCATGGTGCTTCCTGTTTAGGTCAATTATCGGGTTTAGAATCCAAAAAACAAATTTATAAAGCTGCGGTGAGTGCGTTAGCGGATGCCAAGCAAACCTTAGTTATTTTGGTGGCGCGCCCAGAATTATCCCCACTTAAGGAAGCTGAACGCGCTTCCCGTGAATTAGCCACCCTAAATATTGACAATCAATTATTATTGATTAATGGGGTGCTTGATTTACATGATGATCAACTCTCTGAAGCTATTTTTAAGAAACAGCAAATTGCGCTGGCGAACATTCCAGAATATCTAACTAAGTTTCCAACCTATACTATTCCTTACCGCCCATATAATATTACTGGTCTAAATAATGTCCGTGGACTGCTAACTGCGGTGGATCTAACTGACGAAATTACTCTTGAAGCTAAATTACCAGTTCTGCAGCATCTGAATAGCTTAATCGATGATTTAGCCGCGAGTAATAAGCGGGTGATTTTTACGATGGGTAAAGGTGGGGTAGGTAAAACTACGGTTGCTGCGGCGATTGCTTTAGGCTTGCGTCAACGCGGTAAAAAGGTGCATCTAACCACTACCGATCCAGCTGCACATTTACACTATGTGATTGATGAAACTTCAGGCATTAGTGTTAGTCATATTGATGAACATCAAGTTTTAGCAGCATATAAAGAAAAAGTCTTAGCTAAAGCGCGTGAAAGCATGGCGGATGATGATTTAGCCTATATCGAAGAAGATTTACGTTCACCGTGTACCCAAGAAATTGCCGTCTTTAATGCTTTTGCGGAAATTGTTGAGCGTTCGCAAGATGAAATTGTGATCATTGATACTGCACCAACAGGGCATACGCTGTTATTACTTGATGCAACCCAAAGTTATCATAAAGAAGTTGCCCGTTCACAAGGTGAAATTCCCGCCGCGGTGGAGAAATTACTACCTCATTTGCGTGATCCGCAGTATACCGATGTAGTCATTGTAACGTTAGCCGAGATGACGCCCGTTCATGAGGCCAGTCGTTTGGCGGAAGATTTAGATCGTGCAGGCATTTTGCATAAATGGTGGGTGATTAACTCAAGTCTGGCGGCAACGAATACCACCAATAAACTGCTTAAAGCCCGTGCGCAGAATGAAGTGCGCTGGATTAATCAGGTGGCTGAGATTTCGCAGGGTAATTTTGCGGTTATCAAATGGCACCCCGAAGAAATTAAAGGTGCAACCTTGAGCAACCTGTTTACTGAATAAGAAAATAAATTTTAATTGAAGTTAAGCTAAAGAGTTAAGAACTCCTTAGCTTTTTAGAAAGATCGAGCCATATGCAAAAATTACCTAAACACAGTGTTGAACAAGTCTTAGATATACTTTTTCAGCATAATGAGTCAATCCCCAAGCATCCACCACGAATTCTATTTTTGTATGGTTCTTTACGCGAGCGTTCATATAGCAAGCTACTGGCTGAGGAGTCAGCGAGAATCATTGAATCATTTGGTGCCGAAGTTAAATTTTTTCATCCACAAGATTTACCACTCGCTAATCTCAGTTTAAGTCAAAATCCCGATGAGAGCTTATTACCAGAATCGGTAATACAATTACGCCGCTTGGTTGAGTGGTGTGAGGCTATGGTGTGGGTAACGCCTGAGGTTCACGGCAGTATTTCAGCGACCTTGAAAAATCAAATTGACTGGATTCCATTAAGCCTTGCCGCAGTGCGCCCAACACAAGGTAAATTATTGGCGCTCATGCAAGTCTGTGGTGGTTCACAATCATTTAATGCAATAAGTAATTTACGCATTATTGGCCGCTGGATGCGGATGTTTACGATTCCCAATCAATCCTCGGTGGCTAAAGCCTATGAAGAATTTAATGATGATGGCACAATGAAAAAGTCTGGATATCGTGACCGAGTTATTGATGTGATGGAAGAATTATTTAAATTTACGTTATTATTGCGGGGCAATATGAATTATCTAGTGCAGCGTTACAGCGAGTCTGAAACCTTTAGCTTACCGGATAAATTATAAAATAAGTGAGGGAAAATGAAAGTTGTACAAATTAGTGATCTGCATTTAGCTAAAGATCCAGCTTATCGAATTTATGGTTTAGTTAATACTCAAGATACGTTTATCGATGTATTAAATCAAGTCAAAGCCGAAAAACCTGATTTGGTGATTATAAGCGGAGATCTTTCACAAGATGGATCTGCAGAGTCATATTCTAGATTAAAAGAGCAGCTGCAAACATTGAATTGTGAGGTGCTGACAATTTATGGTAATCATGATAACCCGATGGCAATGCAAAGTAATTTGATTGGCAATAATATTAAACATCTCCCCTATAAGCAGAGCGTAGCTGGGACGTTTATTTTGTGTAATTCGTATCAAGAAAACTTGCACACGGGGTTAATCAGTGCGTCAGATTTAGTCAATCTAGAGAATTATTTAAAGTCATTTGCAGATTGTATAATCGTTATTCATCATCACTTTGTTAAATTGAATACGTTTATTGATAAATATATTCTGGATAATCATGTAGAATTTAGCGCGTTGCTGCAGAAATATCAGTCAAAAATTAAATTATGTATCACGGGTCATGTGCATAACTCATATGACAACTATGTTAGTGGGATACCTATTCACTGTGGTTTATCTAGTTGTATTCAACTGGCTAAGACAGAGACGGTTTTATTTGATTTGAAGCGTCCAGGTTACACAGTTTATAATTTTACTGAATCTGGAACTGAAATTTTAGATAAATATTGTTAATTTTTTAAATGGAACAGGGATGGAAAAAGTCTTTAAAGCACTTGGCGATAGAACTCGCTTAGAAATACTCTTATTAATTGCGCTGAATCCAGATATTTGTTTGTGTCATATTGAGGAGTGTTTTCACTTGTCGAACTCTACTTTGTCACGCCATCTAAAAGAGTTAGAAAATGTTAATTTAGTTGCTACCAAGAAGGTTGCTAAGTGGAAACATTATCAGATTAATCAGTTAGGACTTGAGCTGGTTGATCTAATTAAAAAAGTTGATCAGCAGGATTTATATAATAGTGTCAGCGTTAAAAGCGCTCTTTTGAACAAGGAACCACAATGTTAAATATTTTATTTTTATGTACCGGTAATTCTTGCCGTAGTCAAATGGCCGAAGCTATTGCGCGTGATTTATACCCGCAGCATAAGTTTTATTCGGCTGGAATCGAAACTCATGGCATGAATCCGTATGCAGTCAAAGTTTGTGAAGAACTCGGTTTAGATATGTCAAGCCACAGCAGCAAACATGTTGATACCCTGCAAGAAGTTAAATTTGATGTGGTGCTAACAGTTTGTGATAATGCCAATGAATCATGCCCGATATTTATCGGTTTGGCACAGAAACTACATCATTCCTTTCAAGATCCACCGAAGTTAGCAGCTAATTTAACTAGCGAAGAAGAGAAATTAAGCGTTTATCGCCAAGTTCGCGATGAAATTAAGGATTATTTACAAACTGAATTTCCGTTACAAGTAAAGGCATGGCAATGAAGAAACTTGCGTTTGTGGAGCGCTATTTGACGCTGTGGATTTTTTTAGCCATGTTTATCGGTTTGATGCTGGGTAAATTTATCCCGAGCTTACCCAACTTAATCAACGAATATAGCGTTGGCACCACCAATATTCCAATTGCGATTGGCTTGATTTTGATGATGTATCCACCATTAGCTAAGGTTGATTATGCCGAAATGCCATTAGTTTTCAAAGATAAAAAAATCCTCTGGGTGTCATTATTGCTGAATTGGATAGTCGGACCTATTTTAATGTTTGCTCTCGCCTTGATCTTTCTGCATGACGAACCACAATATATGGTCGGTGTGATTTTAATTGGTCTAGCACGCTGTATTGCGATGGTAATAGTCTGGAATGATTTAGCGGGTGGTAATCGTGAATATTGTGCGGGTTTAGTTGCCTTCAATAGTATTTTCCAAGTTTTATTATTTAGCGTCTATGCGTGGATATTTATTTATTGGCTACCGCAGTTTTTTGGTCTGCATTCCTATCATGTCAATATCGGAATCGGACAAATTGCCGAAAGCGTGTTTATTTATCTGGGTATTCCCTTTATTCTGGGTTTTTTGACTCGCTGGAGTTTGGTTAAAGCCAAAGGTCGTGGCTGGTATGAGCGTGAATTTAGCAGTCGAATTGGTTATCTGACTTTAATTGCGTTGTTATTTACGATTATTGTGATGTTCAGCCTAAAAGGTGATGTCATTTTGGCGATTCCTCTGGATGTAGTAAAAATTGCCATTCCACTCGCGATTTATTTTGCCTGTATGTTTGTGCTTGGGATGTTTATCAGTAAACGGATGGGCGCCGATTATGCGCGCTCGGCGACTTTGGCATTTACCGCAGCAGGTAATAATTTTGAATTGGCGATTGCGGTTGCAATTGCAACTTTTGGTTTAAATTCGCCCGAAGCCTTTACCGGAGTAGTTGGACCATTGGTTGAAGTTCCTGCGCTAATTATTCTGGTGAATGTGGCGCTGCGCTTAAAACGTTATTTCAAAGCGTAAGTTATTTTGTTGTTGGCAGTTTTATTGTTATACAATAGAGCTTTGCCGCCGATTAATTGTGTAGGTTTGGGGCAGCGTCTGAACCTTTGGGTTGGCATTAACTTAAATTTAATTTATTGTTTTGGAGTAGGTGATATGCGAAATAAGCTATTTGCTGGTGTACGCAAGTTGGTGATTCTGCTGGTGATTGGACTAAGTCTTGCCGCCTGTGGTAATGGTAGCAGCACAGGCAATCATTTGGTTTTTAGTACACAACCAAGTAACACTACACCGATGGGAACTACGAACGGTATAATTAATGCGCTGCAAGTTCAAATAGTTGATTCTTACGGACATGTGGTGAAATCGGGAAATAATTTAGTGACGATTGCTATTGCGAATCAACCGAATACGGGCATTTACACTGGGATTTTAGGCGGAACTTTGAATGTGAACGCTCAAGCGGGTAGTGCAGAATTTAATGATCTAACAATTAGCCAAATTGGTGAAAGTTATACACTTGTGGCGAGTGCTGCTGGTATTACTAGTGCAATTAGTCTGCCGTTTAATGTGCTAACTTCAACTGTAGGGTATATTTCCCAATCTGAACGTGGCGTTGGTTATGAAATTGTGAATTTGACGAATCTCGGGAGTAATTTTCAAGGGTTCCTACAAGTTTATATTGACCAAGAACCAAATCCAATCAATGCCGATGCGTTTGCGACATATTCCGCGAGCCACCCAGGTTACATCAGTAATTCACCACGTTATGCGATTTTTGATTATGCCAATACCTTGGGTAGTCCGAATGCAGCACCTGGTGCATTAACTCCATTTACCGATGAATCGGGCTTTACTTGGGGAATGATTGCCGAGGTGCAAAATTATGATTGGCCGTTTAATCCAGCAAATTATCCAACGATCGTTCCAGCGCCAATTAGTGGTTGGCAAGTTGGTGCACAAGCGGTCACCGTTCCAGCTGGGGTGGTTAAATACACCAGTAATAATAAAAATCAATTAACTTTGTTTACGCCAACTAATTCGAGCGGTGAGCCAATTTTACGTTTTTTCATCACCGATCAATGGGGTAATTTGTATATGATGAAGTCGGCCAATTATGCGAACAGCACTCCAGATAAATTACTCGCGGCATTTGAATCCGCAATATTACCTATCGGTTGGACTAAGTCAACGGCATATTTAACCCAAAATTTGTATGTCAACCCAAGTTATGGTGGTGAGTCAAATACTTATGCATCATATCAAGAATTTAGGGATAGTGCCGATAATTCATATTGCCAAATCGCCTGGAGTTCAACTGGCAATAGTATTGCCCAACAAATTTTGTATCCGATGCCAATTTGGGCGGGTGCTGCTGGTTCGTTGGTAAATGGTACTACAGGCAATGATATTATGTATGGTAGCACTGGTAATGATCAATTTTATCCTTTAACTGGGCAGGATAGCATCGATGGCGGGAGCGGTATAAATACTGTGGTTTTGACGGGTAATTCTAGTCAATATACACTAACTAGCTCTGGAAATACGACTAGTGTAGTTGGGCCTGATGGTAGTAAGACGTTAACGCGGATTCAGTATATACAATTTGCCGATAAGAACGTTGCGCTTGGGAATTAGCTTTTAATTATTGGTTTTAATGGTTGGTTTAAATTTTATGATTAGCCGAGTATCAACATAGTCCGTATTGGCAGCAAAGGCACTGGTTATGATCATTAATGGTAAAGCCAATTTAAAGAGACTTAACGTTGAGTTATTTTTCATAATTAATCCTGATGAATTTGTTATTTACAAACCTACTATAACAAATTATTATAATAGGTTTGTTTAAAGTAAAACATTGGTTATTGAAGATGGTTACTGTTGGACGCACATCAAATGCGTTTGATACTGAACACCATAGGTAAGTTTACTATCTTCATTGGTATAACCTTGGTTAGCCAAAACCCAACGGCTCACCTGACTAGTTTTACCGTTTGCAAAAAGGGTTGCATTGTTAAATGCCATTCCAGTGTTTTTATTGACTAGCATATAGTAAGTGCTATCGGGGAAATAGCCATTATCGCCAATACCAGCGCTAGTCACTGAAGCAGGGAACATCCAATCCATTGCGCTATTATCACTATAACGACTCCATAAGCCACTGATGTTTTTTGGTGTCCAGATACCATCGAGATTAGCGTATGACCATGCACTAACATTACCATTCGCATCACCCTTGATTCCATTAATTCCTAGCCAAAATTGTTTATCTTGACGATAGCCAAACTGATCCAGAATTAAGCCTGCAGGATAAGTACCAGCAAAGATGCCATTTTCATTACTGCTTAACGAATTATTATTTCCAACCGTGATGTATTTGTGATTGGCAATTACTGGCCAATCGCTTGCTCCATCTACTCCGCACACACCGTTGCTATTGCATGGATAGCGGTTACTCGATAATAATAAGGCTTTGAAGCGCGCTTTTTTATTGATTAAACTACCTACCGCCGTTGCTTCCTGATTACAGATGGCATCGGCAGCAGAAGTGCCAGCAAATTTACTATAACCTTTTTGCGTGATGAAAATAACTTTATCGCTTAATTCGGGTTTGGTTTTTGCAGATGGCTTACTTAGCACACCACCTGCAACTGGAAATGCACCCAAATAATCATTGATCTTATTGGTGCTAACCTGGGTGTCGCCACCAACCTGTAGATAGGCAAGATTAACAAACCATGGATTAACCACTGGATTAGCAACTTGACCATTTAAGTTTGAGGTTGACGTTGAATAATAACTGCCTGGATCACGATATTCAGAGACAGTAAATCCTAATGAATTTAACCATGAAGTATTGTTATTCACATTGTAATTAGCTAAGCTGCGTAATTCGCGTACACTTGGTAGCCGCCAATTGTTTTTGCCACAAATTTTCTCTGTGTTTAAATTTTTAACTCCAGTTAACATGGCATTCTCCCAACTCACTCCATATAAATGTGGTGCTGGTGTTTTTAATATCGCGTAGGTATCTAACACAAATTTGGAGCGAGCACTTGCATCTGCCAGCCAGATTAAACCCGTTAATTTATCTTGAATACACATTCCGTTACCATCTGGATCAACAAAGCGGGTACTTGGGGCAACTTTTCCGAGTCGCATATCTCCATCCGAACCTTTCGGTGATGTATAATCGCCACCACAAATCCCAGAATTCAGTGGTTTTAATATTCGCATTTGTCCTGTTTGTGGTACCTGATACGCTGAGTTTTTATCAGCAGTTCGTACAGGCAGTGTTGCTTGAATATAACGCAGATCGGCGCTAGGGTATGGTTTTGGATTAATAATTTTGGCGACTTTAGTTGTGGCACCGGTTTCCAAACTGATACCGAATGCAGAATCTTGTGGACAGGCATACATTAGGTTATCTGAGGTAGAGGAGTAATAGGATTTATCGCGCTCAATATTCTGAAAGCCCTGTGACTCCAGCCAATTAGCATTACTCTTGACTCCATAATTAACGAGTGTTTCCAACTCATTTACATTTGGCATCCGCCAGTCATTGTGCCCACACAGATTATAATCTGGCGCATTCTTATCAGCGTTTATCGCGTTAATCGCATTCAAACTATCACCCCATGAATCGCGCGCTAACAATTTGCCATTTTTGGGCCACATAAAGCCAGTGGTCTTATCGATAATACAGTCAGCTTCTCCACCAACGCCACTGATAAAGCGCACGCCATCAATTTCGCCACCAGGTTGCAAGTCGCCATCATCTCGTGGCGCATAGATTTCTTTTTGTCCAGTTGTCATTACCTTGATACTGCCTTTACTATTGCCGCTGGTTGCTAGTGCAGAGGTCTGCGAAGTATTATTGCTAACCGAATCTGGCGTAGTTGTGCCACTATTACAGGCCGCTAAGCCAGTTACCGAAAGCAGAATAGTTAATTTTTTGATATTTAATTGCATGATTAATAACTCCTTGTATTTATGCATTTTTAGATTGATTAAATTTATATAGATAATTTCAAATATCTGGTTAGTTCAAATAATGAGCTACAATTATTTATCTGTTATAATTAAATTTTTTAAGGCATCAAGTCTGATAAATTAGCTCAGGAATGGATTATATGCCAAGCGCCTATATTTTGAAAATAGACAAAATCGGATAACATTTATCGAAAATTTAGATAAATTGCTCATTTTAGATGAGCGCCTATTAAATGTAATCAATTAAGAAACATTTAGCCGCAACTTTTTGTTACAATACTTGAGCCTATTTTAATGAGGTTTGGAGTAATTATGGAAGACAAAAGTTTATATAGTAATACACAGACATTTTGCCGATTGATTGAGATTGGAACTTTTAGCGGAGTTGCTAACAAATTGGGCATCAGTCAGTCAACCGTTAGTCGACGAATAGCGTTATTAGAAGAAAATTTAGGTGTAAGTTTACTACGCAGAAATACCCGTAACTTTGAATTAACCGAATCTGGGCAACAGCTTTATGATACCTTTATTCAACAAGAAGCAATTCTAAAAAGAACTTTTGTGGAATTGCGCAATCATGGTGAAGAAAATGATAATCCAGTGACCATTCGGCTCTCTCTACCAATGGGGGTTATTAATGGCATCATTTCGCCGCATATTCCAGATTATTTACAGCGCCATCCCAATCTTTCGTTGCTAGCTTTTTATCAAAATCGTGAAGTTGATATGGTCAAAGAAAATTTTGATTTGGCGATTTTACGGCATGTTCCCAAACATTTGACTTTGCGAATTCGTAAATTATATCAATGTCAATTTAATCTATATTGCACACCAGAATATATCATTCGCTATGGCGAACCAAAAAGTCTGACTGATTTAGGTTCTCATTTAGTTTTGGGTGCAGTTCGCGAAGATAATATGGTTAACACCTCCGTAGATGTAACTCTTCCCAATGGTGAGCGCATATTATGGAAACAAAGCTCCCGCTTTATGCTTAACAATAATGATCCTTCGCTTCGAATTGGTAAGTCTGGGCAAGCTATTATTGCTGGAATTGATCTATTATACAAGGATGAATTATTGCGTGGTGAACTGGTAAAGGTGATGCCAAATTATAAATTTGCAACCTTTGAATATTATTTAGTCAGAACTGATACTGGGTTAAATCCACACATTGAAGAGTTTATCAAATTTATTGAACAGTGTTTTAAGTCGCTTTAGGCAATTGAGGTTCGTTAGAGATAAATTAGCGTGATGCTTGGTTTTAAGAGAAGTCTGCCACCACAAGTTAATTTGGTGGCAGAAAATTAATCATACTTTACTTGGCTTTAAACCCCACTACCAATCACGCGTGGAAATAACATGATGTTGGGATTAGCCCCCGTGGTCGTGCCTGGTTTAATGTATGAACGTTCATACATGTTGATCGGTGTATTGGCAGGAATTAGCGTATTGCCATTCAAGTTAATACAATAGTTCGGCGCAATGGAGCAAGTTTTTGAAACTAACGCAACATATAAATTGGGTAAGGCTAATTTTAATTCAGGTGAGGCCTGAGCGTAAAGATTTAATTCTTCGAGCACCGCTTGCGCCGAACCAGTTAGAACCCCGCTATTAAAACCAACCGCGTTAGGGTTGGTTTGTGAAGAACTTGCCACACCTGCGGAATCGGTTGCATTATACACATCTAATGAAATATAGCTGGAATTGTTTAACAAATTATGATTTACACCAGCTAAAAATAGCGTGTTAGATTCGCCTAAAGTAATTTTTGGTGAAAAGGCATACGTACTGGTATCTTGATTATCTCCAGCACAAATTGTGCCTTTGGCGATGCAATCGCTGCCGACTAAACCATGTGGGATGCCATCAATATCAATAGTGGTGTGCTCCATCGTTTTGCTGGTAATCGTTTGGCTTGGGGTTTGAGCCATTAGCCAAGCTTGTAATAATCCAGCTAATTCATCGAGTTGGGTTTGAAGTTGCAACTCAGTAGCTCCAATTCGTGAAGTGTATTGGTTGGTGGGATATTTAGTCACGCTTAAATTTGGATTTGAAACTTTATACACCACTACATTGCTAGCAACATTATTGAGCCAAGCATTACCAGCACTAGCATCTTGCGGAATTGCATAGCGGATTAAATTCACCAAATCATCGGCTTCGCGCCCATTCCCAGTTTTTACATTTGCCCCAATTGGTTCGATAAAAATCGAGTTTGGATTAATGCCACTTGCGGTGGCTTGGCTAATTAAATCATTCGCCAGTGTTTGATTTGAGGTGGTAATGTACATGATCATGTTGCCATTCCATGGTGTCATATAATTGTTTTGGATAATCGTATTATTTATATTATTACCGATGCTACCAAAGATTTCATAACGCGCTGGATCTGGTGAGATAACTTGGAGTGGATCGCTGCTGGTATAATTGCTTGATTCGGTACTAAAAACATAACTTTGATAACCAAAATATGCTCCTTTGGGTGGATATGCCACGAGTGTAATCATTGCATCATGATCGCTTAATCTAAAAATAATATCAGTTGGCGTTCCATTCGGTGTAGATTCAATTAGTTGTTGCGCATAATATGGATCAACAAATGAACTTTCAATTGGCAACTGGGGAATTATATATGGGGCCGCGGGATTATTACCAAAACAGCTGCCAAAAATACCGACAAAGAGTGGGCAATCGCTATTGCTAAAGAGAAAAATGCTGCCTTGTGTCACGCTATAACCTGTAGTGTTTAGACTATTTACCCAATTTGAATAGCTGGACATGGTGTTGCTCGAAGCGCTGCTAGTGCTGCTGCCACTACTACAACTGGTTGCGAGTAATGCGGCAAGGGCTAATCCTAACGCCGTGATTGGTTTAGTCGATGGTGTTTTAAACATGGTTATTCCTCAATTAGAACTTGGTTTGTGATGCAATTATTCGTGTTGCGAGCAGATGATTTCGGTTGAGCTTAGTTTTGCTATAGTATAAATTATCTGATTTTACTTAAATTCGGAGTCGATTTTAACATTAAAAAATTAGTTTACAAATTAAATTTTTGAAATAGGTTGAATATGTTGTTGGTGTTTGTTGCATTATAAAACAAAAGATGAAAATATCCATTTTGGATAACATTTGGCAATTGATTTATATTATAATATGACCGCATTTTAAGTTTTTTTTAAACTTTATAGGGATAGTAAATTGAGAATTCATGCGACAAAATTATTAAGCCTGTTAGCGCTATCGATAGCGCTTATTTCTTGTAATAGTGGCAGTAGCAGCACTACGACAAACACAGATCAGTGGATGCCGTTATCTGTAGCTTACGAGATATTGAATACGGGAAACGTAATGAGCAATCCAGAGTCTGCGATTCCCACCTATAAAAATGGTGGGTCAAATTCGATCACTGGAGATGAGTGGGAATCCTACACGCCACCGTCTCCATATATAAAAAATACGACCCGCAATTTACAGTTTAATGAACAAATATTTATTTCATCGCCAGGGCAAATGCCTGGTGTAAGTACCTATATTACTACTGAACCTGATGGTTATACTTGGGGTGCTATGTCAACTGCGATTAACGCGATGTATCCTTTTGAGTCAAATGGGCCATATGCCGCATATCCAAGTGCTTATGCTGCTGGTAATCTGGTTACAACGCCAGTTGCTGGAACGGTTAAAGTTACGGTCAACTATAAAGCTCAAGATATGAAGTGGTGGGCGTATGAAAGTGGTTACTCATCGGGTAAAAAAATTGCGCGCTATTTCATTACCGATCCATATGGCAATCAATATATTATGCATGCATCAGGTGAGTCAACACCTGCAACCGTGCTACGGGCATTTGAGTCAGCGGTGTTGCCAACAGGTTGGACTAAGCAAGGACCAGTTTATTTAACCGCAGATAAAATTTTAACTCCTTCGGTTGCACCTGGTTATATTTATGAATATAATTTGATACGCGATAGTGCAGACAATACCTATCACCAATGTGCATGGGGGCTTGGCGGTATTAGTACCACGGCTCAAGTGCAGGGGCTGCCAATTTGGGGTGCTACAGTTGCAACTACGCTGCGCATTGATAAATCATGGGATAATTTAATCTACGAGGGTGGCGGTGCAACGCTATTTATTTTTGGTCGTGAGTTGACGGCTGGTGTAAATACCATTGCCAATTTTAATCCAAGTAACGGTGATATGTTAGGCTTTGATGGTCAAACCTACACTACTCAGGATACAGCCAATGGAATGCAAATTCAATTATCGGGTGGAGCAAGTATTTTATTGTCAGGAATTAGTACTTTTGATCCTAGTTGGATTCAAAACTAACAGCATTTATTCAATAAAAAGAGTCACAGGAGTGGCTCTTTTTTAATGGCGCTAGTTCACGCGAAAGTATCTCCTAAATTTTTACTCTTTAGTTCATCATCATGAAGTTTGGATAATTACCGCACTAAATCCATTTAGCGTTAATTGTTGTTGCTCAATTAACGTTTTTGAATCTGAACTAAGTAGTAATTGACCATCCACGTTAAATGTATTTGAAGTAGCACCAAAATTCAAATAGACCGCACTGCTTAAATTGCGAATAATTATTACTTCACCAACTTCATCAATGGTTAGATTATCACGGCTAATTGCACCGATTACGCCGTGTTTTTTTAAGCGAATTAGTTGTTGATAATATTCAAAAATTTGTTGATGATCTGGCTGAGTTAATTTTTGCCAATCTAATTTTGACTGTAGAAATGCTGCTTTACTTTGTGGATCTAATGGTTCATAACCTTGATACGCAAATTCGCGCTTGCGTCCACTGCGTACGCCACGAATTACACTGCTGTCATTAAAATCGGTAAAGAACCAAAAGGGTTGCGTTTCGCCATATTCTTCACCCATAAAGAGCATTGGAATATAGGGCGAGGCTAAAACGGCGGTGATGCCCAATAAGGCTTTGGCGCGCCCATAGCTACTAATCATGCGATCGCCATGTGCTCGATTGCCAACTTGATCGTGATCCTGAATATGCACGATGTGTTCGCGCGGGTGAGTACCAACTCCACTTGAGCCTTTGAAAGTCTTATATAGGTTACATTTACGGCTGCCATCCATGACAAACCCTGAGCTTAGCGCTTTTAAAATATCCGCAAATTGCCCAAAATTTTGATAATTATGCGTAGTTTCTTTGGTTAAGTAACTAAAAATTGCGTAATTTAAATCGTCATTCCATTGGCTATCGTAGTTATATTTGCGTGGATTAGTCACCCAGCGATCGTTTCTTAAATGTTCAGCAATCATAATTATTTCACGATTCTGCGTTTTGCCAATTGCTTTAGCCAAATCAACGATTTCGCGTAAAATATGCTCAGAACTATTGTCGTAAATACAGGCTACCGCATCCATCCGAAAACCATCAAATTTAACCTCCTCGAGCCAGAAACGCACATTGGCGAGGAAAAATTC
>DPRZ01000201.1 GCA_003538525.1 Neisseriales bacterium | reverse complement strand
ATGCAATTTGGTTTATGGTTTGAGCCTGAAATGGTTAATCCTGATTCTGATTTATTTCGTGCGCACCCAGAATGGATGCTGCAAATTCAAGGCTATACGCAACCCTTGGGACGTTACCAATATGTGCTAAATTTAGCGCTACCCGAGGCATATGCCTATATTCATCAATGTATTTATGCTTTGCTCAGCACACATGAGATTGGCTATATAAAATGGGATATGAATCGTGATTTGGTTCAAGCTGGCAATTGCACGAATCAACCGAGCGTACATCAACAGGTTTTAGCTGTCTATCGCTTATTGGCACAATTGAGACAGGAATTTCCAAAACTTGAAATTGAAAGTTGCGCATCAGGTGGCGCACGAGCAGATTTAGGTATCTTACGTTATGCCAATCGCGTGTGGACATCCGATTGCAATGATGCTTTGGAACGACAAAATATTCAACGTGGCTTTAGTTATTTCTTTCCACCCGAAATTATGGGCTCACATTTTGGACCCGAACAGGCACACACTACCAACCGTTTAGCGACCTTAGAATATCGTATTTTAACTAACTTTTTTGGTCATCTGGGTTTTGAACAAAATTTACTCGAATTAACTGATGCGGAATGCCAGCAATTAAGTTTTTATTTAGATTTATATAAACGTTATCGCCAATTAATCCATACTAATCAATTAATCCGCTTAGATTGCAACGATGCTGGTCAAAATGTTTATGGCGTAATCAATGCAACCCAAACGCAAGGACTATTTGCAATTGCACAAAATGGCTTTCCAATGCAGATGCTTGCGGGTAAATTACGCATTCCAAACCTAAATCCAGAATTTAATTATCGCTTAAAACTACTCAACATACAAGAAAATACTGGTTATCTAATGAAAGAAAAACCAAGTATTTGTACTGGTGAGGTAATTATGAGTGGTCGTCTTTTGGCTCAGATAGGGGTTCAATTGCCGATTATGCATCCACAAAGCATTTTGTTGTTGCTTATTGAGCATATAAAATAAGTAATAAAAATAAACCATAAACACAAAGGAGCAAACATGTACTTAGGAGTCGATTACTACCCAGAACAATGGGATGCGGAATTTTTAGAACAAGATTTAGCGCGCATGGTTAGCGCTAAGGTAAATTGCATTCGGGTTGCAGAATTTGCGTGGCATTTAATGGAGCCAAGCGAAGGTAATTTTCAATTTGATTTTTTTAAACACGTCCTTGATCGTGCCGAATATTATGGTATTAAGGTTATGTTGGGTACACCAACGGCGACGCTACCTGCTTGGTTGGCAAAAAAATATCCCGAAGTTTTATCGGTCGATGAATTTGGTATCAAACGACATTTTGGTGGACGTCGTCAAGCTTGTTTAAATTCGCCGGTTTATTTGGCAAAGTGTGATTTAATTAGCTCAAAAATGGCACAAGCTTATTCTGCCCATCCTGCGGTGATTTCATGGCAAATTGATAATGAGCTTGGGCATGAAACTAGCGATTGGTGCTACTGTGCGCATTGTGAACGTGAATTTCAAAATTATTTACAACAAGAATTTGAATCGATTGAAGATTTAAATTATCGCTTGGGTACGATTTTTTGGTCGCAAAGCTATAATGATTTTAGTGAAATTGAACTTCCTAAACCAACTATTCCAGCTAAAAATCCTGGCTTAATGTTGGCGTTTTATCGTTTTCGAGCGCAAACCATCACCAAATTTACCGCACGTCAAGCTAAATTACTCCGTGAAATAGTTAGCCCAACCCAAACAATTACTCATAATTACCCAGGGGATTATTTCAACAAAGCGCAGAATTTTACCGACATTTCGGAACAACTCGATGTGGTAGCGCTGAATAATTATCCTGTTTGGGGCGGTTTGGAGCAACCTGTAGAATATGGCAAAATTGCCATGAAATTGGATCAAACCCGCGGATTTTTACCCGGCAAAAACTTTTGGATTACCGAACAATTAATTGGCGCACAAGCCCATACCATCATGGGTTATTTACCGCGTCCCAATCAAGCGCGCTTATGGTCATGGCAAGCCATGCTACACGGTTGTAATAATTTAATTTATTTCCGCTGGCGCACAGCCACCAAAGGCGCGGAGCAATTTTGTTATGGTGTGTTAGATCAAGATAATCAAGATGGTCCACGTTATCATGAAATGATCCAAGTTTTTAATGAAGCCAGTCAACATCAAGCCGAAATTAATTTACCGATAAAAGCTAAAGTTGCGCTACTCTATAATCCAGATAATATTTATGCGTGGAAAATTCAGCCACAATCAACTGGTTTAGATATTCAGCACGAGCATTTTCGCTTGTATCAAGGTTTTAAACGCTTAAATGTGCCGATTGATGTAATTGATATTCGTCAACCAATTGAACATTATTCGATAATTTTGCTGGCTGCACCGATGCTGTTAACCGCCGCACAAATTGCCGTGCTTGAGAAATTTATGCATAACGGCGGCACAGTAATTAGTAGCTTTAGAGCTGGAATTAAAGATTATGATAATGCAGTTTATTTTAATCAAGTTAATCCGTGGCTGAAATTGGCTGGCATCAAGAGTTATTATATTGAATCATTAGGTCAAACTCGCACGGAAAGTATCAGCAATACTGACAGCGAATATTCGGCAAGTGTTTGGCGCGATATGTTAGAAATTGTCACCCCTGACAAAACCCGCAGCCTTTATGCCTATAACGATGAATTTGCGGCTTATTCTGCGGTGACTGAATCGTTAGTTGGCAAAGGTAAATTAATTCATGTGGCAACGGCGGTAGTTGAAGAAGAGTTTTGGTTAAAAATCGCTAAGCGTGCTTTAAATGCGCATAGCCTTGAGTTTAAGCAAACGCCATTTGGAGTGGAATTTATTCAACGCGGCAAGAAACAATTTATTTTAAATCACAATCGCCAAGCCGTTCAATTTGGCAAATATAACCTAAAACCTTATGATGTAATTATTGAAAATATTTAAGAGGAATCGAATTATGCAGACAACAATTAAAACTCAACTAATTAATCAATTTACAGCTCTTTTTGCCAATGCGAACGCGACACGCTTATTTTTTGCTCCAGGGCGGGTTAATTTAATTGGCGAACATACCGATTATAACGGTGGCAATGTCTTTCCCTGTGCGTTAGATATCGGTACTTATGCCCTCGTTCGCGCACGAACGGATAAATTATGCCGTTTTTATTCAATTAATTTTCCGCAACAAGGTGTAATTGAATTTGATTTGGATAACTTGGAATTTAATTCACAACATAATTGGAGCAATTATCCTAAAGGTGTCATGACCGAATTTATTAAGGCTGGCGCAGCGCTAACTCATGGTTTTGAAATTATCTTTTTTGGCAATATTCCCAATGGTGCTGGTTTATCCTCATCAGCATCAATTGAGGTACTGATGGGAACAATTTTGAATAGTTATTTTGGCTGTAATTTTGATCCAATTAAGATTGCCCTACTTGGTCAAGCTGCAGAAAATAATTATATTGGCGTGGGCTGTGGAATTATGGATCAATTTGCCTCGGCGATGGGACAAGCGAATCATGCAATTTTACTTGATTGTAATACACTCAATTATAGCTATGCACCGCTAAATATTGCAGGCTACAAACTGGTAATCGCCAATACCAATAAGCAACGTGGTCTGGCTGACTCCAAGTATAATGAACGCTTAGCTCAATGCCGTCAAGCCTTAGCTATCTTACAACAGAAACTAGCCATTAAAGCACTGGGTGAAATTAATTTAGCTCAATTAGAACAACAGGCTAATTTATTTAGTGATCCATTGATCTATCAACGGGCACGCCATGCGGTTAGTGAAAATCAACGTACCTTAGCCGCCGTAGCCGCGTTAAAAGCCAATGATTTAATTGAATTTGGTAAATTAATGCAAGCCTCACACGTCTCGTTACGCGATGATTATGCGGTAACCGGAATTGAACTCGATAGTTTGGTTAGCGCAGCATGGGAACAAGCTGGCTGCATTGGTGCACGCATGACCGGTGCGGGTTTTGGTGGTTGTACGGTTAATTTAGTGGCAGAAGCGCAAGTAGCAGATTTTATTCAACAAGTTGCACAAAAATATCAACAGCGTACAGGTTTAAGCGCTGAATTCTATGTAGTTAATCCAAGCGCAGGTGCTCACGAAATAACTAATTCTTAAGGTCGTACCATGTTACAAATTAAACACTCCATAATTGCACGCCATGAACAACAAGATATTATTGAATATCAATTGATCGCCGTAAATGGCTTTCAGATTAATTTACTCAACTATGGCGGAATTATTCGTGCGATTTACACACCCGATAAAAATGGTAAGTTAGCCAATATCGTTGCCTATCATGAACAATTTGATCCTGAAAATGATGGTCACCTCGGTGCAATTACGGGACGAATTGCGGGCAGAATTGCTGGCGGTAAATTTAATTTAGACGGTAAAGATTATCAATTAGCCTTAAATAACGGCGTTAATAATTTGCATGCTGGTCCAAATGGCTTGGATAAAAAAATCTGGAATGTCAGTGAACTTAGTGATGGTGTTGAATTAACTTATTTTAGCCCCGCTGGAGAATGTGGTTTTCCAGCCAATGTTGCATTTAAAGTGCGTTATCGGATTAGCGCCGAGTATCGCTTGAGTATCGAGTATTTTGCCAGCTGTGATGCTCCAACGTTGCTGAATTTAACCAATCATAGCTATTTTGATTTAAGTGCAGGCGTAAATTCACTCGGAATGGAATTAACTGTACCGGCCGAATCTTTTGCTGAAGTTGATGCTTCAGGCTGTGTAACTGGTATAATTAGCTCGGTGGTGAATACACCCTTTGATTTTCGTCAAGCTAAACCTCTTGGTCGTGATATTTATCAAGCTAACCTACAGCTTGAATTAGCCAATCAAGGTTATGATCATCCGTTTTTATTAAATCCTAACTCACCAATTAAATTAGTTGATCCACTTAGTCAGCGCTATCTGAATGTAACCACAACTGAAAATTGTTGCGTGGTGTATTCGGGAAATTTTCGTCCCATTAAACATTCGAGCTTATGTTTAGAAACTCAAAAGATGCCAAATGCGATTAATTGGCCAGAATACCGTCAACAAGTTATTTTTAGCCCAACTAAACCTTATTTCAGCCAAACTGAATGGCAATTTGGAGTTTTAAATGAATCAGCATAAATTAGTGCCTTTAATTGATTTGCTCTTAACTAAAGCGCAACAATTAAAGCTCATAAATCCGCGCGATCTAATTTATTTACGTAATCATTACGCGATTTTATTAAATTTAAAGTCACTCGAACATGGCTCAGATAGTGAATTTAGTGCTAATTTAGACCAACAGCAGCACAGCATAGCCGATGTATTGAACCTAATCTATCAAACACTGGATAAAGCGCAACAAGCCGCATTAGGCAATAGTCAAGAACAAATTGAAACACGTTTAATTGCCGCGCTTTTACCCTTACCGAGTCAAATTGAAGCGAAATTTCAGGAGATTCACACTCAAAATGGAATCAAAGCGGCTTTAGACTGGTATTATCAATTTAGCCAAGATACTGACTACATCAAGACCGCCGCAATTGCTAAAAATAAGAGCTGGACAGGTGCTACTAGCTATGGGGATTTGGAAATTACGATTAATCTCTCAAAACCCGAGAAAGATCCTGCTGAAATTGCCAAAGCCAAACACGCTCCTGCCAGCAGTTATCCCAAATGTTTACTTTGCATTGAAAATGAAGGCTATAGCGGCAATTCATTAACTCAACCCGCACGGCATAATCACCGAATGTTACGCCTGAAACTCAGTAATGCGCAGGAATATTATTTCCAATATTCACCGTATTTATATTACAACGAACACTCGATTATTATTAATCCACAACATTGTGATATGGTGATTAATCAGCAAACCTTTGCCAACTTTTTTGCCTTTGTTAACCAAGTTCCAGACTATTTAATTGGTTCTAATAGCGATATTCCAATTGTTGGTGGCTCAATTTTAACTCATGATCATTATCAAGCGGGTAACCATGTTTTTCCAATTGAAAATGCTCAAATCAAGGCAAGCTATACATTAACGAACTATCCACAGGTGCAGCTTAATTATTTACATTGGCCAGTTTCAACCCTGCAATTAATTGGTAATCAAGCTGATTTAACTGCATTAGCCGCGCTAGTTCTAAAAAAATGGTATGCGTATAACAATCCAGAGTTAGATATTTTAGCTAGTTCAGAATTAGCAGTGCGCCATAATGCGGTTACGCCAATTTTACGTAAACTTGCGCCGGATAAATATGCCCTGTACCTACTTTTACGCAATAATCGTTGCAATGCTGAATATCCCGATGGAATTTTTCACCCGCATCGCGAATTACACCACATTAAAAAAGAAAATATTGGTTTGATTGAAGCCATGGGATTGGCAATTTTACCTGGACGCTTAGACTATGAATTAGCGGAAATAGAAAAACTATTGCTCTTAAATGATTTAAATTTAGCACTCAGTGAATTACTTTTTGATGAGAAATTGCTTAAACATGAAGCCTGGTTCATCGAATTATATGAAAAACACGCTAAATTTTCAAAAAACACGATTAACCAAATTTTACAAACTGAAGTAGCTCTAAAATTCTGTCAAGTTCTTGAAAATTCTGGGGTTTTTAAAGCCAACTCAGATGGCGATGCTGGTCTACATGATTTCATTCAGCAATTAGAGCATGAATAACTCAGCTTAAAAGTGTAATTAACAAGGTTATATGATATAATAAATGTCTAATTTTTAATTAAAAAGGATAAATTCTATGAGAACACCACATCAAAATTTGACCGATAGTTTTCCGCATTTAAAAGAAGCCTTCCACCATTTAAAAACTCATGATCATCATTTTCAACATGTACTTAAACAATATGAGGAATTAGATACCTTAGTGCATAAAATTGATCATGAACAAGAAGCCATGACCGATTTAGAA
>DPRZ01000117.1 GCA_003538525.1 Neisseriales bacterium | reverse complement strand
CATTTATCATAAAAGGAATTCACGTGATAAATTATATCGCCAAATCATTTAAACAATATATAAAAGAATGGTCCGAAGCAGATTTACTGGGATTTAATAAATTTTTAATTCGTGATGTCCTACTACATTTATTTAAATTGGATAATGTTCTTCCAATTATGATGGGACTACTCTTATTGGGTTTAACTATTCAAGCGCAAGAATCAGTTTATATTTTCATCCCCCAATCAAGTATTACTTCATTTATTAGCTTTGTTTTAATTCAATTTGCCATCGCATTATTAATGTTACTGGTTTGTCCATTCGTTATTATTCTAGTGTTTAATCATATTGGCTATAAATTACCCCACATTATGCCTAAAATATTTTTGCCTGTAAAATTAGCTTTATTAATAATCAGTTTTTATTTTTGCCTTAAACTTACAGCACATGGAACTTTTAAAGTTAATGATGTATTTTTAATTATGCTATTATGGTGTGGTCTCTATTTCTTTCTAATGAATCTTTACCTAGCCCAGAAACATCACCAAAATCCATTAAAATTGACTACTTTTAGAATTTTATTTGCCATTTTTTTTATTTTAACCATCATTAAGCCTTTTAGCACAATTTTATACCGCACGTCCGAAATGATTAACTACATGGAAATCAACCCCTCGCTGTATTTAACTCAAACTAATTGTAAACTAATCGCTAAGCCACTTAATTCTTCAATTGATAAAAATAACCTCAGTAGCAATTATTCACAATATTTTGAAAGCGCTGATGGCGGTTGCTATTTAAATGGCAATCTGATTCGCCTTGGCTTTGCTTCAGACTACATTGTTATATTTAAACAAAACATTCAACCAGTCAACGAGGGAAAGCTTAGCTATAATTATTATGCGCGCCTAAATTGTTATTCGGGGAGCTGTTTTGTTGAAAATGTAAAGTTAGATGCACAACATGATTTAAATACACAGATTTTTGCAAGTGTACATCCACAATGATTTAAGCCCATGACTTAAAAATGAGCAAACAAAGGAATTAAAATTGGAACCGCTAAGCTCAAAATCATACCACTTGAAATAGCCAAGATTACGCAACTCGAATGTAAATTTTGCTTAATTATCGGCAAAGAGAAATCCATAGCGGTTCCACCACAATACCCAACCAAACTAACCGGAAAATAACGTCCAAGGCTCGGCAAAAAAATTATCGCTACTAACTCACGGCTAAAATCAATAAAAAACGCGGTCGTGCCAAACTCTTGATTAATTAACTGACTATCCAAAATACTCGATAGCGTGTACCAGCCAAATCCAGAGCTCAACATTAGCCCCTGCCGCAGTGGAATGTCCAAAATTAAAGCAGCGATTATTCCTGCCACCAAAGAGCTAACGATTATAATTGCCGCCAGCTTCATTCCTGTTTTATTGAAAATTGCATCCTTTAGCGCCACGCCACCAACACGCATTTGATGCCCAATTACAAATAATAAAATAAACAGCAATAAATTAATTATTTGTGAAAGCGCACTCAATGGCTGTTTAAAAATTAGCCCAGCAATAACACCTAGAGCAATAATTAAAACATATTTACCACTTTCCTGTGCAAACTGCCAATAATTGGCTTGTTTAAGGGTTTGATTACTAACCCGTAAACTACGGTTTTCTTTGGCTAAGATTAAATTAGCCCCCAACAAATTAAACCCAAACAACAAACTACCAAAAACTAACACATTTTTACCAATTAAGGCTAACTGACCCCATAAATTGGTCGTACTACTACCAAATTCATAACCCATTACAAATAAAATTAATACCACGATTAGAAATAAAACCTGATTTAGCACCTGTGCCTTAAGCGGTAACTTACGGATACTATAACCAATCAACAAAGCACCTAATAACGTAATTAACTGCCACATTAAGAAAACCTTTACAAAACTAAGCTACTCTATTTTCTAAATAGCCTATTCCATTAATTTCAATCCGCACCCTATCACCAGACTGGAGAAATTTGGGCGGCTTAAATCCCATCCCAACCCCGCTTGGAGTGCCAGTTGCAATAATATCGCCAGGATAAAGTGTAATTCCCGCCGAAATCGTGGCAATTAAGCTTGGAATATCAAAGATAAATTGCGAAGTCGAAGCATTTTGACGTAATTCAGAATTAACCCAACATTTTATCGTTGTATCGCTTACATCGAGTTCATCTTTAGAAACCAGCCATGGGCCCATTGGGCAAAAGCTGTCTAAACTTTTAGCTAAATGCCATTGTTGATGGCGTTTTTGTAAATCACGCGCCGAAACATCATTGATGATCGTATAACCCCAGACATGTTTCATGGCATCATCTTGGCTAATTTCTCGTCCACCAATTCCAATAATTACCGCCAATTCGGCTTCATAATCAACTTGACTGGTTAAATGAGCGTGGCGTAAAATTGGCGCACCAGCGGCAATTACCGACTCAGGAACTTTGCTGAAAATAATTGGTGCATCTGGTGCTGCAGTACTGGACGTTGTGCCACTGCCAAGACCGCTATGTGCTACTTCTTTAACATGTTCAAGATAGTTTTTCCCAGCACAAAAAATATTCCGCCGCGGACGTGGAATTGGTGCTTCCAGCTTAATGTCCGAAAACTCTATTTTGGCACCAAGTTCGGGTAATTCTTCACCTTCGACTAACAGTTCAAGAATTGCCAAACCTCCCAAATTAGCCACGGCAGGAGCTAATTTAAAACATTCGACATAGTTTAGCTCTGAATTAACTATTCCAACTTTACGTTCGCCATTATGAATAAAGGTTGCTATTTTCATTAATTGATTCCATCCAAATAAATTAAGTTTAGCTTATAGTGGTATTACTTTACGTGCAAAAGACTCATTGATCAATTGTCCTAGTGCTGAATAAACCGCTGATAATCCACAAATAATACCTTCATAACCAGCAATATGTAAAAGCATCGTATTAGCCGTATAATTCCCTAGCGCCAACAACACAAATAAAATAGTTAACGATCCAAAAATAAATTTAGTAATGAAATTATGAGTTAAAGCCGCAATGAACATTCCAAAGGTAAAAATCCCCCAGAGTAATAAATACAAGGCTAATGCTGGCGCCGTGGTTGCTTCAAAACCAGCCTTGGGTAACCATAAAATTCCAATTAATGAAATCCAAAAAAAACCATATGAGATAAACGCGGTTTGTCCAAAGCTATTGCCTTTCTTAAATTCAAGAATCCCCGCAATTACCTGCGCAATTCCACCATAAAAAATCCCCATACTAATAATTACTGAAGTCAGCGGCATAAAACCTGCATTATGAAAATTTAACAAAATTGTGGTCATACCAAACCCAAGTAACCCTAAAGGAGCAGGATTGGCTAAATTGCTTGATGCATTAATCTGTGAATTTGACATTTTAATCCCCTATAAATAACATTTATTTTACAAAAATATTTCGGCATAAAACAAGGATTTTAGCATTAAGTTCAGCAAAAATCCTATTGATTTCTAAATCAGCG
>DPRZ01000258.1 GCA_003538525.1 Neisseriales bacterium | reverse complement strand
AAATTAGAGTTTATTCGTCAACATAATAATAACAAGCAACAGGATTTAATTTATGAGCCATGGAAAGATCGATAAAGACCCACAAAATAATGATGGTTTAGTCGAACGCTTAAATCGCGTCCTTGCTCGTTTGATGGGTAAAAAACCCGCGAATCGAGCGCCAAAAGTTGCGCCTGTGGTGCCAAGTAATCGGCGTTTTATCCTAATTGTCGTTGGGATGATCGTGCTATTATGGGGGCTCACGGGAGTTTATTATATTCCTGAGGATAATTATGGCTTGATTTTTAGGAATGGCAAAATTACCCATAGCGTTAAGGGAATGGATTTGGGTATAACCTTGCCGTATCCGTTGTCAAACGTGGAAACTTTGGATGCAGGGATTAATAATTTGTCGATTGGCAAAGAAAGTGGCAATCTTTTTCAGTTAACGACACAAGATAATCAAACTTTGCAGTTAACGGCTGAGTTAAGTTATACAATAATTGATCCGCAAAAATATTATACCAGCTACTATCAAGAAACTAGTGATTTGAATCAAAAAATTGCTTGGTTAGTGATGGTAAACACCCAAAGCTATTTTTTACATTATAACCGTGTTGAATTGTTGAACTCGAGCTCAATCGTGCTCGCTAATGAAATTCGCCAACAAAGCACACAACAATTGGCTAGCTATGGTTTACAGTTAGATAAGTTTAATATTTTGACATTACAAAGTATTGGCAATTTACCTAGCGTGAGCGCAGCTAGTGAAAGTTCACCCGCAACTCAAAATCTACCATTAAGTGCTAAACTAATGCAACAAGCCTTAAGTTATCAGCAAACTAGTCAAGTTAAAACTGAATCGATGCTGCTGGAATATAAACAGTTACTTCCGCAATATCGTGCCAATAAATCCGCGATTGTTGAATTAATTTATTATAAAATGCTAAGTAGCATACCTGCAGAATCAACGGCGGAGTCATACCCGTTATTAAAATTAACCCAGGAACAGTTTATGCGCTTAGTACAAAATCCTACGCAAAATTTAAGCTCAATTGGTGCTGATTCGCGTAGCGATATTCGTGCTGTTGATCGAAGTGTAAATCGTCAACGCAATACAGCAAGGGAGCTAAATTATGCGCAATAGCTTAATCCTTGGTTTAATTCTCATTGGCTTTCTGTTGGGGGGCTTTTTTAGTGTTGATCAACGCGAACTAGGCATGGTTAGTTTTTCTGCTAATAAACCTATTCAAAGCTACCCACCTGGTTTACATTGGAAAGTTCCTTTTTATGGCGAATTGAGCTATGTTTATACTAATCAGCGCAGTTCGTATGTTGCGATGAATCAAAGCTTATCCGTTGAATCTGGGCAGGCATTCACTAGCAAAGTAGTGGTTAATTGGCAAGTAACCCAAGCCGAAAGCTATTTACACTATCTTAATAACAATTCAGTAAAAGTTTTTGATAGTGAATTATCTCAAGCGGTATTGACTAAACTAAGTACGCTTGCCGTGAATGCAAAGAGTAATTTAGATTTTCAAGGTAATGTTGAGCAGCTTAAGAATTGGTCGTTGACTAACTTAGGCATTAAAATTATCAATCTCCAGATTGTGAGTTTAAATCCAATTGCCGCGCCAGTTATTTCGCCGCATGGGAAATTAAATAATAGTAATTTGCTGAGTCCAGAGAGTATTTATATTGCCGCACAACAAATTAAAACTCAAGCCGATGCGACACACCGCACTGAGTTGGCTAATTTAAGAGCGAGTGATCCACAGTTTTTTGATTATTTTATTAAAGTTCATAATCTTGGCGAAAGTGCTCAGTCTAAACAAGAGATTCCAGCACTAAATAAATTGTACAATTAAACCATTCATAGGAGTATGGTAATGCAACAAGAATTATTCGATCAATTGCGTACGCATCAACAGCAAATTGCAAAAATTAGCTTACAGGATATGTTTAACGCTGACTCTGAGCGCGCTAAAAAATTAAGTTTAGAAACTGACGGATTAATCTTTGACTTTTCTAAGAATAAACTCACTGAAGGAACGTTGGATTTATTGTTGAACGCAGCTAAATCACAGGGCATTCAAGCTAAAATTCAAGCGATGTTTAATGCTGAGAAAATTAATAATACTGAAGACCGTGCCGTATTACACACCGCTTTACGCAGTGAGAAGACAAGCTTGTTGCTGGATGGACATAATGTTATGGATGATATTCACGCCGTAAAAATTCAAATGGCGGAATTTTGTCGTAAAATTCATACTGGTGAACATTTAGGCTATACTGGTAAAAAAATTACCACGATTGTCAATATTGGAATTGGTGGTTCTGATTTAGGTCCAGTACTGATTTGTCAAGCGCTTAAACCCTATCGTCAAGCTGGAATTAATATTCATTTTATTTCTAGTGTTGATGGTTATATGTTCAATGATATTATTACAGAGATTGACCCAGAAACTACATTATTTGTTGTGGCTTCAAAAACCTTTACCACTCAAGAAACCATGACTAATGCGCATAGTTCGCGTAATTGGTTTTTAGCTCAAACCAATAATAATACCGCAGCAATTGCCAAGCATTTTATTGCACTTTCTACCAATGCTAAAGCGGTTGCTGAATTTGGTATTGCGGCTGAAAATATGTTTGAATTTTGGGATTTCGTCGGCGGACGCTATAGTTCATGGTCAGCGATTGGCTTGAGTATTGCTTTGTATATTGGCTGGGATAATTTTGCTGAGTTCTTAGCTGGTGCAAATGCGATGGATAAGCATTTTAATGAAACTACTGACTTACGCCAAAATTTACCTGTGATTCTTGGCTTAATTGGTTATTGGTATGTTGATTTTTTTGATTATCGTAGTTTAGTTATTTCACCATACAACACGCGTTTGACACGTTTTCCTGCCTATATTCAACAATTGGAAATGGAAAGTAATGGGAAATCGGTAAAGACAAATGGTGATTCAGTCAATTATGCAACCTGCCCAATTGTTTGGGGCGATAGTGGCATTAATGGTCAACATGCTTATTACCAATTATTACATCAAGGTACGCAAGTTGTGCCGATGGACATTATTATTGCGGCATCAGATAAATTTAGTAATCAAGAACACAATGATATTTTGTGGTCAAATGCACTAGCTCAAGCCGAGGCCTTTATGACCGGTAAAACCTATGCCACTGCTGAGGCTGAGTTATTAGCTCAAGGAATGGATGCGGTTAAAGCTAGTGAAATTGCTAAACACAAGGTATTTGCAGGTAATCGCCCAAGTAATATGTTAGTCTTACCAGAAATTAGCCCACGCTATTTAGGTATGTTAATTGCTTTATATGAGCATAAGGTGTTTGTTCAAGGTGTAATGTGGGAGATAAATAGCTTTGATCAATGGGGTGTTGAGCTGGGTAAACAACTGGCTAAAAAAGTGTTGGCTGATATTGAAGGTGGTGCGATTTCAAATCATGATTCATCAACGACGACGCTTATTCAGCATTATATTTCAACACGTAAGTAACAACCTTTAAACCGAGGTTAAGTTTTGGGATAGCCATAGCTTAACCTCGAATTATAAAATATTCTATGGATAGCATATGCGTAAATTAATAGTAAGTTTAAGTTTAGTTCTTAGTTCAAGTTTGGCTGTAGCGGTGTCTCCTGCTGAAAGTGGTGTAGTTTTGCCTGAAAATTATGCTTTTCAAGAATTTGATAATCAATATTATATCGGTATTGGGACTAATTACGGTAATTTAACTAATTCTTACGCACAAAATACTAATTATGGAACTACGTTTGTTGGGTTTGGGATTGAACGTTTATTTGATATGGGCTTGTGGGCCCGTTTTGATGGTTCAATGATGATAGGTTATAGTAATTATAACTCAAGCAATCCGAATGCAACAACTGGACCTTTAGGGCAAGATCCAGCAATTGGTGATCTAAACGTTAAAGTAGGTTATGCGTTCCCAGTATTAGTCGATACACTTTTAGTTACACCATATGTTTTAGTGGGTAGAAATACTAATTTGACCTCGAATTCATTGAATAATAATTTATCTAGTTCAGGTGGGGTTAATAATTTAACTGCCAATGTAACACAGGATTACTTCTTAACTGGTGGTCTTGGTGGACGCGTAGAATATCGGATTAACAAAGTTTTTGATGTCTATTTTGATCAAAATGTTCTTTATAATTCTGATCAATCACAACCAACCGCAACTTATACTTCGGCATCAAACTATCAATTAACCTCGACTCTCGGGGCTAAATTTAATGTTTGGGATGAATTACAACTAGGTCTGCAAGCATTTTATACTTATAATGCGTTAACTGGTTCACCAACATCTGCACAACAATATCAATTGTATCAACAAAATCAGATTGGAACAATGGCTACCATTGGTTTAACATACTAGTTTATTGAGGATGGTTGGCGAAATTGGTTGCGGTTTTAAATTCAATTATTTCGCCATATTGATAAGCAGTTAGCCACAAATCTATTTTAATAAAAATCTAGTGCGTTTTCACATTAGCAAAGTACTTATTCGTCTTTTGCCAAGTCCATAATATTAGCATTGCAACCACTATTCCGATTAATGAATTTAAGACTTTTAAATCTAAATAAGCTAAGCCTTTAATTTGGAGTGCAACACCAACACAAATTACGGATATTAAAACGAGAACGCTATTTAGAATTTGTAACCATAACCGCGGGCGGATAAATAATTCGAATGAACAAACCATGGCGCTGAGCATAAATATCCAGATTAGTGCCGTACTAATTTCGATATGATCAGTTAAAAGATAAATTAAACCAGCGGCTAGTGGCCAACCCAGTAATGAACCAATCCCAACACCTTTAATTGCGCGTAAACTAGCAGTATAATCATCGCGCTGGAGGCAGGAAAGCGCAGCTACTACCGCCCAATTGGGTTTCATATCATGAAAAGATGAGCACAGCGCGTATAAAATTGCCGCGGTAAATGCACCACGGATTGCTAAGCGTACTTCTGGGCGCTGAAAATCTAACCAGCTAATTGCCGAAACTTTAAACACGTGGTGATAGCGTAATTCTGTTTCATGAACAGCGCGAACTTTGGTAAATTTAAATGCTAAATTAAGAATTAATTGTGCCTCAATATATGCAACAATAGTAGCTAATATTTTGTCATGAAATGGATAGCTGGTAAAGGTTGTACCGATTAGCAGCGCTTGGATATACATGTATAAGTTGAAACTTTTATGGTAACCGTTATTTCTCAGGATAAAATAAACATAAGTAAAGCTAAAAATTAGACATAAATAAAGCGTATTATTGAATTCAATTAGCAAAGAAATGAGATAATATGCCATCACGCTAATAAAATGGTTTAAGATGTTACGGTCAATAAATGTTGGACTTTTGGCTATATGACCGCCAAAAAAACAAAAACAAGCTAACTCGGTCCAGATAAAAAAGTAATTGTTAGTTAGCACAAATAATGTTATATTTAAAATAAAGGCAATTCCTTGTGCTGCCAGATTGGCGCGAAATTGTGGGCGAATTTTTGGCAGCTTAGCCATTTTTAATCAGCTCAATTCTTTGACTGGTCGCAGGAAGTGTTATCGCCTGTTGTTTGAATAGTTCCAAAATTTGGACATAAATGCTATTACCGACGCCATTAATTAAACTTGGATTCTCAACCCAGAAATAGCCTTTAACTTCAACGCCACCATCAATTAAACGCGTAATGTTGACACTGACTTTATCGTTTAAAGTGTTAGGTTCATTTTTAATTATCTGTGTGATTAGCTCAATGGCATGCAAAATATCGTTATCACTGCCGATATTACAGCTAATTTCAGCGCGCAGACTGGTGTTGGAGTAGGATTGATTTTGAATGCTATTGGTAATAAACATCTCATTCGGAATCAAAACTTCTGTGCCATCAAAACGCTCCATAACGACATAGCGCATGGTGATTTTTTCAACTAGTCCTGCATTATTGTCGATAATCAACCTATCACCAACTTTAATTGAGCGATCAAAAAGAATAATGAAACCACTCAAGAAATTACTGGCAATTTTTTGTAGACCAAAGCCAATCCCAACCCCAATTGCGCCACCTAATACCGAGAGGGCAGTAATATCAATTCCCACCATTGGTAGTGTTATTAGTAAGCCAACAATGAAAATTAAAATTTTACTTAAGCGTATAAATATTTGTTGTAAATTATTATCAATGTTTTGAACGTTGCTAATTTTACGTTCGATAAATTGATTGGTGAGCATAGCTATTACGATAGCAATAATTATTGTTGCAATAGCATGTAAAATATCCCATATTGAAATTTCATTGGTTTTACTTAAGTGAAAAGTGATGCTGTCTAAAAGTACAATAATGTCATTATTGCTATCGGTAATCATCACTAAAGCGCAGAGCCAGAGGCTAAGTTGGATAATTTTAGTTAGACTCTGAATATAGGATTTACTGGCAAAAAGATGGCTTAAAATTCCGTTAATCGCACGAATACACAGCATTGCTAGCGCCAACCAGCTAAAGAAAGAAATTAGATAATTACTACTGGAATGTTTAATTAAATACGCTAAATTAATAATGCTTAAAGAAGCATAGACAATACTGGGTGCGATTATGTTACTGAATAACGAAAGCGGAAATTTTTGTTGTAAGAAGTGCTTGCGGATCCGCCGCGTAATGAACCATGCGATAAAAATTATGCCAAAAATACTCGCTAAAACGCTAATATTTCCCCCATCGCTTAAAAGTAGGTTGATTTTAGCGTGTAATATGTTGATGTAGTCAATTAGTTTATTGAAATTATTCATAGTTGG
>DPRZ01000016.1 GCA_003538525.1 Neisseriales bacterium | reverse complement strand
GAATATATTAATCACAATTGAGTTAATGCTTTTGGGTGCCTTAATATTATATAGAGTTAATCTAGGACTAATTTAATTATAGAATTTATGGAGAAGAATATGAATGTAAGTCAAGCCTTAATCGAGCGCAAATCGGTGCGTGCATTTTTAAATCAACCAGTTGCACTTGAAGACGTGCGTAAAATTTTAGAATTTGCGCGTAAAACCCCCTCAGGTACCAATACACAACCGTGGACGGTTGCGGTAGTCTCAGGTGAAACTAAACAAAAATTGGATGCGGCACTGGTGCGTGCTTTTCGCGAGGGCGCGCCCAAGAAACTCGATTATAATTATTATCCGAGTAGTTTACCTTTAGCCATGAAACATCGGCGCTTGGCGTGCGGATTACAAATGTATCAAACCTTAGGTATTACACGCCAAGATCAAGATAAACGCTTGCTCCAATGGGAGCAAAATTACAGCGCCTTTGGCGCACCTGTGGTACTGTATTTTTTTATCAATAAATTAGTTGATAAAGGTTCGTTTATGGATTGTGGCATGTTCTTGCAATCGGTGATGTTAATGGCTACTGAGTTGGGTTTATCCAGCTGCGCGCAAGCTGCATTAGCCGAGTATCCTGATATAGTGCGTGAGCATTTGGGATATAGTGATGATAATCTAGTCTTGTGTGGTCTAGCGCTGGGCTATGAAGACACCACTGCATTAATTAATAGTTATCGTACTGCTCGTGAAGAGGTAGATGTTTTTGCGAAATTTTTTGCATAATTAGGGATGGCGATGCACTCAAAAAAATTACTACATAGCCATGAGTTTGCAATTCGTTGGGGTGATTTGGATGCGTATAATCATTTGAACAATACCGCTTATTTTTTGTATGTCCAAGAGGCGCGTTTTGAATTGATGCGCCATTATAACTTGGCTTATGATGGTAAGGCACAAAGTGCACCAATTTTATTGCACACGAGTTTTAGCTTTAAAAAGCAAGTTAATTATCCTGAAACTATCTTAATTGAAACCTATTTAGTTAAAGTTGAACGCAAAAAAGTTTTTCTGGAGCATGTGGTTAAATCCGCAACTCATCCGGATTTGATATATGGTTTATGTGAAGCCTTGGTAATGTGGTATGATTTTGAACGCAATGTGACGGTTAATCCACCCGAAGAAATTTATCACTTATAAGCTTAGTTCTCGATTAAATAGGTTATACTTGCGCCCGAAATTTTAATTCTATTGGAGCAAAAAATTTCCTACAATGAAATTTTATGGCTAATTTTAATTCTGGCTAATTTTAGTTTAACATTGGTTGCATTCAGATTATGGGGTAAATTAGGCTTATTTCTTTTTGCGGTTTTGTCAATCATTTTGGCGAATGTTCAAGCGCTCAAACAAGTACAACTATTTGGGCTAAATGGTTCGATGGGTGATATCAGCTATATTGGTGTTTATCTCATTTCAGATATTCTTTCCGAAAATTATGGTAAAGAGACCGCGCGTAAAATAATTTGGTTAGGCATGTTTAGTGTCTTTGCAACTACGGTGATTATGTATTTATCCTTGCAACTCATTCCAAGCAGTTATGATCAAGCCCAAAATTCGCTGCTGAATATCTTTGGTTTTTTCCCTCGTTTAGTTGTCGCCAGCTTGTGTGCGTTTGCGATTTCACAAAGTTATGATATCTTTGCCTATCAGTTTTGGCGTAAAAGATTCCCAAGTTTTGCACAGATTTGGATTCGTAATGGCATGAGCACTTTAGTTAGTCAGCTGATTGATAATGCTATTTTTACGATTATTGCGTTTAGTGGTGTTTTCCCAATGAGTTATATGTTACAAATATTTATCACTTCCTGTGTTTTACGCACCATAATTTCAGTTTTAGATACGCCATTTGTCTATTGGTCGGTCGCGATCAAAAAGAAAGTTGTTGAGGTTTAATATGCAACGCTATAGCAAAATTCACGTCAAAATCCCTCGTGAAATATTATTACTTAAGTCACTGCCTTGTTTATATGGTAAATGCAGCTTTTGTAATTATATTTTAGATAACTCGATTAGTTTAGAAGAGATTCAAAGCGTTAATGCCGAAATAATTCAACAAATTACTGGTGAATATGGAGTTGTGGAAATTTTAAATTCTGGCTCGGTATTTGAGTTACCTCAAGTGGTGCTGGATGCAATCAAGCTTAAAATTGAGCAACAACAAGTTCAGGTGTTGTATTTTGAGGTTTATTATGGTTATCGTAAACGTTTAGCTGAAATTCGCCAATTTTTTCCGAATCAAGAAATTCGCTATCGAATTGGAATTGAAACCTTTGATGATGAATTTCGCGCACGAGTGTTAAATAAACCTTTTTCAACTGCAAATTTAGCCGATCTTGCCGATAAATTTTATGCCTGCTGCTTATTAATTTGCGTTCAAGGACAAACACGAGCACAAATTTTGAATGATATCGCGCTTGCACGGGCTAATTTTAAAGAAATTACCTTGAATGTATTTATTAATAATGGTACGGCAGTGCTGCGAGATGATGCGCTCGTCGCTTGGTTTGTACAGGAAATTTTTCCAGAATTACAAAATGAGCCGAATATTGAGATTTTAATTGATAATAAAGATTTGGGTGTTTACGTGCAATAGCTCTTGCTTACGATCAGGTTGAGGCTTTTATTGAAGTTTAAATCGATGTAGATTAAAAGTGCTAGTAATTCCTAGCCATCAGCGGCGGTTTTATCATACTCTGTATCGTCCGAGAATTAATTGGTTAGAATTTATTTTTAAATTGGTACCGTTAGGTGTTAATTAACGTACTTAATGGAGATAATGTTAGATGTTTAAATCAATTTATGCGCAAGAACTTAAACAGCGCATGCTTAGCGAGAAGAACTTGATTCTTTTGGATGTGCGCCAAGAATATGAACACCAAGAGTTTTGTCTGCCAGGATCTATTCTAATCCCGCTAGATCAGCTTGCAGAGCGTATTGCGGAGCTTGATGAATACCGAGGGCAAGAACTGATTGTGTATTGCAAAGCTGGCGTTAGAAGCGCGTATGCCTGCCAAATTCTCTTAGCTCATCAATTTACCAATTTATATAATTTAGCCGATGGTATTTGGGCTTGGTAGTTAGCGGCTTTAAGTTGATAAATCGACTGAAATAAGTGGTTATTGATCGCTTGTGGCTTAACATAATTTACCTAATCGAATTTTTTGTGAAGAAAGATTGTTTTTATTGATGATTTTTAATGTATTGAACGTGGCGAACAAAGCCAATAGACTTCGATGCGAGCAGTAGCTCCTGTTAGATTGGTGTTCAATCCCAATTTTGGGGCTAAGTTTCGGTATATTTAGAGATTTTTTGCTTATCCACAAAAGCTGTGGGTAACTCTGTGGGTAACCCTTTAAAAATCGTTGAAAACCCCTGTAAATGCAAGCTTTTAAGCCATTTTCAAAGTTGTAGAATAAAATTAAATCTTCAATTAAATCAATAACATTGTGTTTGTCAAGTAAAAAAATAATTTAAATTATTTCTTGACATGAGATTTTGTGGATAAGTTGCTTGGCAAAGAGAGATAAAACCCTTATAAAACCGTGATTTTGGCGCAATTCGCTGCGTCTTTTTTTAAAGTTAAAATTAGTTAAATTATGCAAAATAATATTATTTTTTTTCAAAGTAGCGCAATTGGCGGCATAAAAGATCAAATTGGTTTACTCGACCTGTTGATAACTCATGTAACTGGTGTGCCTGATTTGGATTTATTCGAACAGCTTCAGGTGGTTGTGCCGAATCAAGCGCAGGCAATTTGGCTTAAGGATCAATTAACTATCCGTCAAGGAATTTGTGCTAACATAGATTTTGTGGTGTTGCTTGGACCAGTTTTACAAAATATTTACCAAGCCAATAATCCTGATGCCGAGTTTTACGATTTTAATCAAGCTAAGTTTTTGATTTATAGTTTGTTATGTGCTGAACGAATTAATTGTGCTGATGCCGATGAGTTGAATAATTATATTTATGCCGCCGATGGTAGTCTCGATCGGTTAAAAGCGTTTCAATTAGCCAGTCAGTTACAAAGTATTTTTCATGAATATTTATATTTACGCACGGTTGAATTAATTAACCTTGAGCGCGCGAATTTTAAAACCTGGCAAAAAATTCTGTGGCGCAAGTTGTTGGTTGCGTTAAATGAGAAAAAAACTTTTCTAGATATTTATCGTTATTTTGCCGAGATCGATTTGGAGCGTGTTGATTTAAAATTACCGCGGCAGTTATTTATTTTTGGTTTAACCTCGCTTTATCCGTCACAATTAGAAATTATCCTCAAGTTATCGAGTAAAATCAATGTTTATTGGTATTATCAACCTTGTTCTCATCAGTATTATGGTGATTTACTGAGTGATAAAGCGCGTTCCAAAATTGAGCAACGCTTATTACGTAAACCAGATTTGAGCTTGGATGATCTGTATTTGAATGATGGTAATCCACTGTTAGCCAATTTAGGACAACAATCGCGTGAATTAATTGAATTATTGCGTGCTAATGATGTCCAAGTTTATGATTTCAATCCTGCCGAATTTAATCCCAGTCAAGTCGGTGTGCCGCAAACGATTCTTGAAATTATCCAAGATGATATTCGACAAATTAAATATCGGATTCGTCCAGAATATCGGGTGCATGCCAAGAGTGATTATTACGCAGATCCTCTGAATCTAGCCCAAAGCACACCAGAGGCAATTTATGATTTACCCAGACAACAGTTAAGTCTTAAAATTAACGTGGCACACAATCGCATGCGTGAAGTGCAGATCATGTTTAATGAAGTAGTGGCGATTTTAGATAAAAATCCGACGACCAAATTGAGCGATATTTTGATAACCGCGCCAGATATTGATGACTATGCGGCGTATTTAAGTGCGGTACTCGATAATGAATCGCTGACTAAAGCCGATGGTACGACCTATAAATTACTTTATAATTTAACTGGTAATCGTCGGCATAAAAGTTATAAAATTCTTGAAACTTTGCAGCTGATTTTAAATGCGCCATATCAATTGAATGTGAGTTATTTATTAGAAATCTTGATGCAGGCGGAATTGCAAACTAATTTAGATTTGTCAAATGAAGATATTCTATTAATCAAACGCTGGTTAGCGGATAATCATACGCATTTTGGTTATTCGGCAGCGGATTATGCGCGCTATGGTTATCAGAATTATAGTGTACACAGCTTTAAGCAATTGCTAACCAATTTGGTGTTGGGGGCGTGTTTAAATACGCAGATCTTGAGTGCAGAATCGGGTTTACCGCTTTATCATGGATTTGGCGCGGATTATGTACCCTATGATAATTTGGATAATGCGCAAATTAGTTTAGCCAATAAATTAATTGATTTAATTGAATTGCTGGAGTTGTTGCGGACTAA
>DPRZ01000069.1 GCA_003538525.1 Neisseriales bacterium | reverse complement strand
CAGACCTTACAAACTAGTTTAAGTTTACTCGGTATTCCTGTTGTTGAACGGATGTAATAAACCATGAATGCAAAATTAACCCTTGGATTATTGAGCCTTTTAGTAGGTTTAAATGCATGTAGTCGTCAATCGAATAATCAAACACACCCTCAAAATAGCTTACGGGTTGATTTAGTTGCTGATATTAATACCACCGATCCACAAAAAGTTAACGATCAATATGCTTATCGCGTGTTAAATGACTCTTTTGAAGGGCTGTTGGATCTTAATCAGAGTAATCAGCCAATCCCTGGCATGGCGATTGAATGGAAGGTTTCGGCGGATAAATTAGTCTATACCTTTAATTTGCGCCATGATTTAAAGTTCTCTGATGGCACACCAATTCGTGCTAAAGATTTTGTCTACTCATGGCAACGTCTCGTTGATCCAAAAACTGCGGCTGCTTATGCATTTATTTTGAAAAATTTGCAAAATGCGCCTGCAATTATGACTGGAAAAGCCACTCCCAACCAACTCGGTATTAAAGCTTTAGACGATTACACATTACAGGTTAATTTGAGTCAAGCGGATCCAGCTTTTCTAAATAAAGCCGCTTTGATTGTCACAACTGCACTAGAGTCAGCAGTAATTAATAAATTTGCCGATCAATGGTCTGATCCTAAACATATCGTTACAACTGGTGCGTATAAATTAGACTCGCGAATTGTTAATGGCACGATTAAAGCGCTAAAAAATCCATATTATTACAATGCTCCAGAAGTTAAAATTGCACAAGTTGAATATACTGCGCATACCGATCGAAATTCGGCATTAGCTGCTTATGAAACTGGTAATTTAGATATTACGGCGAATGTTCCAATTGATCAATATAACTCAATTAAAGCCAATTTTGGCAAACAATTAAATACGGTGCAAAACGAAGGCTTTGCCTACTATAGCATCAATACGCAATTAGCTAAATTCAAAGATGTCCGTGTCCGTCAAGCCTTGTCGATGGTTGTCGATCGTAAAATTTTAGCCAATAATATTCTGGCTGCAGGTCAATTTCCAATGTATAGTTATGTGACGCCAACTTTAGAAGATGGCGAATACGGCTCAATTATCTATGATTGGACAAATCAGCCTTATACTGAACAAGTGACTGCGGCGCAACAGCTTTATGCTGCAGCAGGTTATTCAGAGAAACATCCGCTTGAAGTAACTTTAAGTTATAGTAATAATGACGAAAGTAAAAAAGTCGCATTGGCTATTGCCTCAATGTGGAGTAAAGCCTTAGGTGTCAAAGTTACGGTTGCCAGCTATGAGTGGAAAGTATTTATTGATAATCGTAAAAATGGTGCTTTTGAAATAGCCCGCAATAGCTGGGGAGCTGATTATAATTTTATTACAACTTATACCCCTCTATACAGTTGTAATACGGGTGAAAATGTTTCACGACTATGTTTGCCGCTAGTGGATAAATTATTTGCCCATGCCGCGTTGGAAAATAATTCCGAACTTCAACAACAAGAATATGCGCAAGGGTTAAAGCTGGCGATGGAGCAATATGGAATAATTCCTTTATATCAAAACTCCTATACGACCTTAGTTAAACCCTATGTGGATGGCTTGGATTTACACACCAATTCATTAAACTTAGTTCAGTCAAAATGGATTAGTTTTAAGTAGCTTAAAATTAGAGACATATCCAAGTTTGGAGTAAAGGATTTAAATTAATGAGCAATACCAAAACAAAGTCGCATGCTACGCCTGAGCATAAAAATATTTATACTAGTCATCCATCGAGTGTTGATGGTCAGATTAGTATCTTACGCCAACGTGGTATGTTAATTGACGATTATGCGTTTGCTAAGGACTTTTTGGAAGAAGTTTATTTTCATCGTTTATTGAGTTATTCGGTGCCATTTTTTATTAACGGCAATCCACAACAGTATCAACCAGGCACTAAATTCAGTGATGTGGTAAAAGTTTATGAATTTGATAGTAAATTACGTTTATTAATTTTGGAAGCCATAGAAAAAATTGAAATTTCGGTACGCACGCAATTCATTAATTTAAGTTGGAAATATGGTCCGCATTTTTATTTAGATTATAAACTTTTTAAAGACCATAAGCTCTTAAATGATAGTATTGAACGAATTCAATATCAGCTCAAAGTTAGCCGTGATTTATTGGTCAGCGAATATTACCACCGTTATCATGATCCAGAAATGCCACCAGTGTGGATTGCTATAGAATTAACCACGATTGGGCAATTAAGTAAGTGGTTACGTAATTTAAAACAAGTTGCGGATAAAGAGAGTATTGCGCGACGTTATAAGTTGCACTTTAGTTTATTGCAGTCAATTTTAGATAATTTAACTTTAATTCGTAATTATTCGGCACATCATACCAGAATTTGGAATCGACATTTTGATTTTGAATGTATCTTAGATGAACAGCATGATACTTTGGAACATGCTTTATGTGAGGGTAGCCGCATTTATAGTGTCTTATTGTTAATGTTATATGTACTAAAAACACTGGGAATTGAACAACCATTTTATCAACAACTAGTTAAGTTAATTGAAGTTTATGACATCAATATTGCCGCAATGGGGTTTCCTAGTGACTGGCAAACTAATTTTCATGTGGTAATGAATGCAAAATAAAGCAATTTTCTTAATGGGGCCAACCGCAGTTGGCAAGACTGAATTAGCTTTACGCTTGGGAGTAGATTACCCAATTGAAATAATCAGCGTTGATTCGGCGTTGATTTATCGTGATTTAAACATTGGCAGCGCAAAACCTACGGCTGAAGAAATGGCACGCGTTCCCCATCACTTAATTGATATATTATCTCCCTTAGACAATTATTCGGTAGCAGATTTTCTGCGTGCTTGCAATCAGGAAATAATTGCAATTAACCAACGTGGCAACTTACCAATTTTGGTGGGTGGAACCATGATGTATTACAATGCATTAATCAATGGGATTTCACAATTACCAGAGGCAGATTTGAGTTTACGCGAACAATTGACACTTGAATTTCGGCAAGTTGGTAATCTAGCGATGCATCAGCGCTTAGTTGAACTTGACCCAATTTGTGCGGCAAAAATCGAAGCGAATGATATTCAACGCGTTCAACGTGCACTTGAGGTGTGTATTTTAACGGGTAAACCGATGTCGCTAGCACAGCAAGAGCATAAGTTACCTGGATTGACAAATTGTAATTATTTGCCACTCGCGATTATCCCAACTAACCGCGAGCTATTACATCAACGAATTAATTTACGTTTTGAACAGATGTTACAGCAAGGCTTTATTAATGAAGTTGTGCAGCTACAGCTTAAGTATCCAAACTTAAGTGCTGAGCATAATTCAATGCGCTGTGTTGGTTATCGTCAAGTTTGGGATTATTTGGCTGTTACGATTGATCTTACTCAGCTACGTGAGCAAGGAATGGCGGCAACCCGTCAATTGGCCAAACGCCAAATTACGTGGTTGCGGAGCATGGATGTGATTGCAATTGATGATCCAGCTCTTGAATTAGCTAATTTAGAGCAACAAATAAAAGCTCAGTTAAAAAATTTTATTAATGATTAATTGCTATAGATTGTGTTTTAATTTTGTATTCGCACTAGATGTAGTGTTTTATCGGTTTTGAAAGAAGGTTTCGGGTGTTCAGTTTTTTTAAGAAAAAGAAAAATAAATCAGCAGATGAACAATTAGCAGCAGTAATTGAAGAGTTGGTTAACGTCAGTGAAAGCGAAAAATTAGACGAAGATAATTTACTTGATGCGGTTGAAGCAACGGAATTAGTCAATGAAACTAAATCAGAAGCAGTTACGGCAAACGCTATTGATGAAAATATTCCTACAATTATCGAGAATACAGCCGTCGTTATTGAGGAAACACCATTAAGCCATGGTTTTGAAGCAACTTATTTAGCGGATGTTAATTTAGAACAAGCTACAGATTTAACTCCTAAAATTCGTCATGAAGTTGAGGAAGTTCAGGAGGAATTACAGCCCTTACGCAAGCTTTCTTGGACTGAGCGCTTAAAACAAGGATTAAGCAAAACTCGCGATGCCTTAGGTAAAAAACTCTTAGGTGTTTTTGGTGGTGGTAAAATTGATGAAGATTTATATGATGAACTTGAGTCAATTTTATTAACCTCAGATGTCGGTGTTGTTGCTACTATGCATGTGTTGGATGATGTTCGTAAGAAAGTTAGCCTGCGCGGACTTAAAGATAGTAGCGAGTTGAAAAAGGCGTTGGCTGATTCTTTAGGTGAAATGTTAGCGCCAATTGAACAACCATTGGTTACGGATGAACATACTCCGTTTGTTATTATGATGGTTGGTGTGAATGGTGCAGGTAAAACCACTTCAATTGGTAAATTAGCCAAATATTTTCAACAACAGGGTAAAAGCGTTATGTTGGCTGCTGGTGATACCTTTCGAGCTGCGGCACGTGAGCAACTCATTGAATGGGGTAAACGTAATAATATTACGGTAATCGCACAACAATCAGGTGATTCTGCGGCGGTATGTTATGATGCAATTCAATCGGCAGTTGCCAAAAAAATTGATATTGTCCTAGCGGATACGGCAGGGCGATTGCCAACGCAGCTAAATTTAATGGCGGAAATTCAAAAGGTTAAGCGTGTAATAAATAAAGCGCTGCCAAATGCGCCACATGAAATTATGCTAGTTTTAGATGCTAATATTGGTCAAAATGCAATGAATCAAGTAAAAGCCTTTGATGAAGCTTTGGGGTTAACTGGTTTGGTTTTAACCAAGCTTGATGGAACCGCAAAAGGTGGTATTATTTGTGCCATTGCCAAGGAGCATCCAGTTCCATTACGTTTTATTGGCGTCGGTGAAAGCATTGATGATCTGCGTCCGTTTGTGGCGAAAGATTATGTTGATGCCTTATTGGATTAATTCAAAGTTTAACCTAAATTTAGATAAGCATGATTTGATTCAAATGTAATAATGGTTTTGTTAATCTAACCGATGATACTCGAGTTTGGATTACATCATTAGGTGCGGCATTAAACGTTAAATATTAAATAATTAAGGAGCTAAGTAAAATGCAAACAGTACCTACTTTAAATAACCCAGCACCATTGCCAGCGGGTTTAGATTCGATGATCGCTAAAAGTAGCAATCGGATTAACGCAGTTGATAAAAGAATTATCAATGGTCAAACTGACGTTAATCAATTAGTGCCATTTAAATATAAATGGGCATGGGATAAATATCTAGCTAGTTGTGCGAATCATTGGATGCCACAAGAAGTGAATATGCAGCGCGATATTGAATTATGGAAAAGCCCAAATGGGTTAACCGATGATGAAAGACTAATTGTTAATCGCAATTTAGGTTTTTTTACGACCGCAGATAGCTTGGCGGCAAATAATATCGTGCTTGGTACATATCGTCAAATTACAGCACCAGAATGTCGCCAATTTTTGTTGCGTCAAGCCTTTGAAGAAGCAATTCATACTCATTCTTATCAATATATTGTTGAAAGCTTGGGGATGGATGAGGGTGAAATTTTCAATGCTTATCATGAAATTCCATCCATCAAAGCCAAAGATGAATTTTTAATTCCATTTATTGATACTTTAACCGATCCATTGTTCAGAACTGGTACCATGGAAGCTGATCAAAAATTATTAAAATCATTGATCGTCTTTGCGTGTATTATGGAAGGTATTTTCTTCTACGTTGGCTTTGTCCAAATTTTAGCGCTTGGTAGACAAAATAAAATGACTGGTGCAGCCGAGCAATATCAGTATATTTTACGCGATGAATCAATGCATTGTAATTTTGGTATGGATTTAATTAATACCATTAAATTAGAAAATCCACAACTTTGGACCGAAGAGCTAAAAGCAGAATTAATTGAGTTATTCCATAAAGGTGTGGAACTGGAATATGCTTATGCTGAAGATACTATGCCACGTGGTGTATTGGGTTTAAATGCTGGTATGTTTAAAGAATATTTGCGCTTTATTTGTAATCGTCGCACTACGCAAATTGGTTTACCAGAATTATTTCCTAATCAAACTAATAATCCATTCCCATGGATGAGTGAAATGATTGATTTGAAAAAAGAGAAAAACTTCTTTGAAACTCGAGTAACTGAATATCAAAGTGGCGGTGCTTTGGATTGGGATTAATCAATTTTTAAAAAACATTGAGCTACCATATGGGTGGCTTTTTTATACTGATTTTTCACAAGGTTAACCTAGGATGAAAAGATTTAAAAAGCGTATTCCAAATCGCGAAAGTATTGAAAATAATAAATATTTACGCTTTATCTTAAAACGGGTTGGGCACAAGCCTTATTTATGGGAATTTAATCGCCGTGAGGTTGTAATGGCGACTTGGATTGGGGTATTTTGGGCAATGGTTCCAATGCCATTTCAAATGATTCCTGCGGTTATTATGTCGGTTGTTTTTCGTGCCAATATTTTAGTTGCGATTGCGTGGGTTTGGCTGAGTAATCCATTTACGATGTTACCAATTTTCTATTTTGAATATTATATTGGTTGCCATTTAATGGGCATTAAGTTCATCGATAGTTTAGTTAGCGCCAATTGGCAAGATATTCTCATCCACTGGCAATTGGTCTTAATTCCACTATTATTAGGTTCATTAGTTGTTGGAGTGCTTAGTTCCCTCATCTTGGCTAGTAGTGTTTGGTTAATTTATCGTTGGCGTGGCATTAACTAGGCTGAAAATTTAGATTTAATTCAAATGCACAAGGAATTAATCTGCAACCGTTTAAGCTATCTCTGGTATAATCCACGTCTAATATTGTATTAATATTGTATAATTTATAAGGAATTCTTAGGATGTCAGTTGAAGTAGTAAGCACTTTGGAACGCAAAGTAAGTTTTAATGTAAGTAAAGAAGTTGTGAACACTAAGGTTGCGGCAGAATTAAAAAAATATGCTAAACAAGCCAAGGTTCAAGGTTTCCGTCCTGGTCATGCACCTAAAAAAATGGTTGAAGAAATGTATGGCAGCCGTGCATTTGAAGATGCAATTAATGAACAATTAAATAAAAAGTTTGTTGAGATTTTAGTTGAACAAAAATTAGACATCGTTGGTTACCCTAAATTTGATTTAACTAGCAGTGAGGGTGAAGAATTTGTTTTTGATGCAACTTTTGAAGTGATGCCTGAAGTTAAATTGGGTGATTTAAGTGCTAAAGAATTAGCTAAACCAAGTTGTGTTTTAAGTGATGCCGATGTTGATACTACAATTGATATTTTACGTAAACAACGCGCAACTCACAGCGTGTCAGATGAAGCAGCAGCAAATGGTGATAAAGTTACTGTAGATTTCCTTGGTACTGTTGATGGTGTTGAATTTGAAGGTGGTAAAGCTGAAGCTTATCCATTTGTTTTAGGTCAAGGTTGGATGTTACCTGATTTTGAAACTGGCGTGATTGGCTTAAAAGCTGGTGAAGCTAAAGAAGTTAGCGTGAGCTTCCCTGCTGAATATCATGCTGAGAATTTAAAAGGCAAAACTGCGGTTTTCACAATTACGGTAAAAGAAGTTGCAAAACAAACTTTACCTGAATTAACTGCTGAATTTGTTAAAACCTTGGGTGTTGAAGATGGTACGGAAGAGTCTTTACGTAAAGAAATTAAAGAAAATTTACAACGTGAAGTTAATCGTCGAGTTAAATTAAAAGCTCGCGATAATGCATTGCAAGCTTTATCTGAAGTATCTCCATTAGAAGTACCTGGTGCTTTAGTGCATGACGAAGTACATAATATGATGAAACATGCTGAAGAAAACATGAAAAAGCAAGGTTACAAAGCTGATCAAATTAAACTAACGCATGAAATGTTTGAAAAAGACGCTAAAAACATGGTGGTGTTACGCCTTCTAGTACAAGAATTCATTAAAGAAAACGCATTAAGTGTTTCTGATGACGAAGTTAAAGTTGTAGTTGAAGATATGGCTGAAATGTATGAAGATTCTGGTGATTATTTAGGTTGGTATTTCCAAGACGAGCAACGTGTAAACAATGCTAAAGCGATGGCAATGGAACAAAAAGTAACCGATGGCATTTTTGCTAAGGCGCAAACTAAAGATGTTGCGATTAGTTATGAAGAAATTATGAAAATGCAAGTTCAGTATTAAGAACTTTTAAAGCCCGAGGTTTTCCTTGGGCTTTTTTTGGAATTAACATGATTAAACATATTGTATTATTAGAATTTGCGGCAAATTTACCGACTGAGCAATCTGACGCAATCTTAACTGAGCTAGGGCAACTCGCTCAAGTTATTTCGCCCATGAAAAACTACAGCTTTGGCAAAAATAACAGTCCTGAGGGACTTAATGCCAGTTTTAATTATGGCTTTATTATGGAGTTTGACAGCATTGATGCACGAAATGTCTATTTAGAGCATCCGTTGCATGTCAAATTTGCGAGTGAAAAAATACTTCCTAATTTAAATGCGGGAATTAATTCCGTTTTAGTTTTTGATTATTAATAATTATGACGCATAAAAAAATTGTAATTGTTGGTGGCGGACCAGTTGGTCTAAGCATGGCAATTAAACTTGCCAAACAAGGTAAAGCGGTTAGCTTAATTGATCAAGGTCTAACTAAAGCGAATGATGCACGGGTTTTGGCGCTATCGCATGCTAGTTATGAAGTCTTAAGTGAGCTGCAAGCTTGGCCAGATAAGGATTGCACCACCGCGATTAATTGTGTCCAAATTTCGCATCGTGGCTTAGGCATCACGCAAATAACTGCACCTGAGCTTAAATTAAATCAACTTGGCTTCACTGTAAAATATGCTAGTGTTTGCGCTAAATTAGAAGCTATTGCCAATGCAGAACCGCTAATTCAATTAATTATCGGGAATGTAATTGCGGTGCACGATGGTGCTGAATTTGCCACAATTTGTTATAGTGATGCAAATAATGCTGAGCAGATACTTAGTACCGAGCTCCTAATTATGGCTGAAGGTGGCAAGTTACTTGCTGATCAACCGAAAAAAATTAAACATGACTATCAACAGCAAGCTTTAATTTTTCATATTCAAACTACACAGAAACCAGCTAATTTGGCTCATGAACGCTTTGGTGGAATTGGTCCGCTAGTGTTATTACCATTTGAAGATCACTATGTGGTGGTTTGGTCTTTAGCAAGTGATTTAGCCGAACAATTAAAAGCCAATCATCCGCAATTGATTAGCGCTTTGGATGATGAATTTACTCAGCGTTTAGGCGGTGCTAAATTATTATCTGCACCAGTTATCTTTCCGTTGCACCTGATTCAAATTCCACAGCGTGTGCTAAAAAGAATTATTCTCATCGGTAATTCAGCACAAATTGTTCACCCAGTATCGGCGCAAGGGCTCAATTTAGGTCTCCGGGATGTTGTGCAATTAAGTGACTTAATCGCTGAAGATGAGCAAATTAA
>DPRZ01000222.1 GCA_003538525.1 Neisseriales bacterium | reverse complement strand
AATACAATCTCTTTTTTAACTGTGACGAATTTTTATGAAGACAGCCTGATGAAATGGTTAGACAGAATTATAACCTTTTATGTATTTATTTGTGATACATATAAAAGTAAGTTACATAGTGTATCGCGAAAAGTTTAGTAACTATAATGGGTTATCATGTAGCGCGGAAGGGATTTTGATGATTTACATGTGTGGTATTATGGATGGCAAAATAACTAAGAAGCAGATTTAGCCATGCCTGAGACTATTGGCTAGGTCTATTTTCAAAAATTCCAAGTTATGTAGCTTTTGTACAGAAGATCAATAAAATAGATGCGTGGCATCAGTGATTAATTAGATTTTAATTCTTGCAATTATACTGTAGTGGGGTATATAATACAGCAAGCGTTTAATATTTTAAAGGAAGTAATGTAATGAAATTAAAACCAATGCTGAGTTTACTAATTTTAACTGGGAGCAGTTTTGCACTGCCAACGGTACTTGAAGTTAAATCACAAACGATTCAAGTCAATGGCAAAAGTGTTCAACTAGGTACAATTGTTCAACCCGATGGTACTTGGGGTTATTATCCACAAGCTGGTGGTGATTTTGATGTAATTCTCAAGAATGATTTAGCCGAGTCAACGGTAATTCATTGGCACGGTTTAATTTTGCCAAATCAACTGGATGGAGTGGCTGGACTTACCCAAGCACAACCGATTGCACCTGGTCAGCAACAACATTATAAATTTAAATTGCAACAAACGGGTAGTTATTGGATGCATTCACATCAAGGTTTACAATTGCAAACTGGGGTAGAAGCGCCCTTAATTATCTTGGACAAGGCTGATTTAAAACAACAACAAGTTGTGGTCATGTTTCAAGATTTTTCATTTAAAACCCCAGAACAAATTATGGGTGAGTTAAAGCCTAATGCCAGTTCAACGATGCACTCTATGGATGCAGCTCCTGTTGCTGCTAATGCTTCGGCACCCAAAATGGCGATGGATCACGCGCAGATGATGGCTAAGATGGGTGCAGAATCAATGTCTGATATGGATATGGACATGAGCGATTCAGCTGAACATGCTGGACATATGGATATGGCAATGGATTTGAATGATGTAGAATACGATGCATATTTAACTAATTATCATAGCCCAGATCAGCCGCAAATTACGCAGGTGGTCGCGGGTAAAACGGTACGCTTACGCTTTATTAATGGTGCCTCGGGAAGTAATTTCTGGATTAATCTGGGTAAATTAAATGGTCAGTTAGTTGCGGTAGATGGTCAAGCAATTAAACCATTTACAGGCAATCGCTTTGAATTAGCCTTGGGACAGCGCGCAGATGTGCTAGTTAAAATCCCTGCCGCAGGTGGAACTTTCCCGATTTTAGGTCAAGTTGAGGGTTTAAAAGCGCAAACTGGGATGTTATTAACTACCCAGGTTAAACCAGCGCTAAAAGCAATTGAGTCACAGGCTGCAGTAGTTGCTCCAGCGCTGGATTATGCGGATGAGCTGAAGTTACACAGTCTTAAAGCGCTTGCGAGTGCTAAAGATAAAGTAAATTTGAAGCTTAAAATTACTGGCGATATGCAGAATTATGTTTGGCAAATAAATGATCAAACTTGGCCAAATGTTACGCCGTTACAGGCGAAACAAGGGCAATTAGTTAGTATGACCTTTGATAATCAAAGCATGATGGCGCACCCGATGCATTTACACGGTTATGAATTTAAAGTAATTAGCATTAACGGTAAACGCATAAATGGCGCAATGCGTGATACAATACTTGTGTTACCAAATAGCCAAGTAACGGTTGAATTTGTCGCAAGTAATCCAGGTAAGTGGATGTTGCATTGCCATATGCTTTACCATATGGGTGCTGGTATGATGACTTATTTGGATGTGACACCGAGCAAATAACTCAAGAAAATTAACTTCTTGATGCGGGATAACTCCGGTGACTATGTGTGCACCGGAGTTTGTTTAATTTAGCAACTGCGTAAGTTGTGATTCATTGGGAGAAGACACGTGAATTTTTATGATTTAATTAAACAGCAAAATTTAGGTAGTTTATTATTAAGTGGTAATTTTGGTTTGGAAAAAGAGAATGTCCGCACCGATTTAGCAGGGAATATCGCCTTAACACCACATCCAGAGGCTTTTGGTGATAAAGCGAAACACCCATATATCACGACCGATTTTGCCGAAGCACAAGTTGAGATGGTCACGCCAATTTTTGACACGACCAAGGAAGCGCTTAATTTTGTTGAGGCGTTGCATGATATTGTGTCATTGGAACTGAATAATGAAGTTTTGTGGCCCTATTCTTTGCCACCCGTTTTACCGCATGACGATCACTTAATTAAAGCCGCACAATTCACCGATCCTGAAATTACCGAATATCGTGAATATTTAGCCAATAAATATGGCACACGTAAGCAATTGCTCTCCGGGGTGCATTTTAATTTTTCATTTAGCGATAAATTTATGTCATTGATTTACAATGCTAATCCAGGTAATCTGTCATTTCGTGAATTTCGTGATCAGGTTTATCTTAAAGTTGCGCGTTATTATTTGAAATATTGCTGGTTGGTAATTTATTTAACTGGTGCTAATTCGGTGGCGCATGAATCGTATATTTCATGCTGTAATCCAGCTAAAGAAAAAATTAGTAGCGATAGTTATTTATTTAAAGGTTCCAGTTTTAGAAATGGAATTAGTGGTTACCGTAATTTAGAGCATTTTTACGTTTCATATAATTCATTGTATGAATATATTGCTGATATCAAAGGTGCAATTAATGATGGACACATTATTGCAGCTAAGGAATATTATTCACAGTTGCGGCTTAAAGGTTCAAGTAAAGCTGGGGTACTCAAAGATTTACATCAAAATGGAATTAATTACGTTGAAATTCGTACCTTGGATCTTAATCCGCTGACTAAAGTTGGGATTACGCAGGAATCTTTAGATTTTATTCATTTATTATTGGTGTATTCATTAGTTGCGCCTGATTTTTGGTTAAGTGATGAGGAATATCGTTTTGCTAATTTGAATCAAATTTTGGCCGCCGATGCTGATCGGAGTCAAGATATTCGTTTACATTATTCGGCGAGTGAGGAACGGAGTTTGCGTGAATGGGGCAGTGAGTTTCTTGAGCAAGTTTATACTTCGTTGAGTGGCTTGGGAATTGAAAGTAGCAAATTAGCGGTTTTGCAGAGCATGCAAGCCAAATTACGCGAAAATATGCCAAGTTATGCCGCGCAGATTGCAAATGAAATCGCCACCCACGGTTATAGTCAGTTTTTTATGGGGCAGGCGCAGAATTATTTAGCTCAAAGTCAAAAAACTTTCTATAAATTCAGTGGTTTTGAAGATTTAGAGTTATCCACGCAGGTGTTACTTAAAGAGGCGATTAAGCACGGGGTGAAATTTAACTTCCTTGACCGACAAGATAATTTTATTGAATTAGAACATGCTGGGGTTAGTCAAATTATCAAGCAAGCGACTAAAACTAAATTAGATAACTATGCCACAATTTTAGCGATGGAAAGCAAAGTCGTGACTAAGACTTTGATGGCGCGGCAAAATTTGGTGATTCCCAATGGTGAAAGCTATGCTTCATTAGCGGCGGCATTAGTTGATTATCCTGTATTTAAAGATAAAGCGATTGTGATTAAGCCGAATTCAACTAATTTTGGGCTAGGAATTACGATTTTTAAAAACGCATTTAGTTTAGCCGAATATCGTCAGGGTTTAGAAATTGCGTTTAAACATGATGGCAAAGTTTTAGTTGAAGAATTTGTGCAGGGTAAAGAATATCGCTTTTTTGTGATTGATAATCAAGCGGTGGCGATTTTAAATCGTGAGCCTGCGAATGTATTGGGCGATGGGATTCTGAGCATTCGTGAATTAGTGGCCGTGAAAAATCAAGATCCATTGCGCGGTAGTGGCTATGTTACACCGCTGGAAAAAATTAAACTGGGCGAGGTTGAAGAAATGTTCCTCCATCAACAAAATTTAACCTTTGACTCAATTCCTGAGTTGGAGCAAAAAGTCTATTTACGCGAAAACTCAAATGTTTCAACTGGTGGCGATTCAATCGATTATACCGATATTATGCCCAAAGCCTATAAGCGAATTGCAGTTAAAGCTGCAGCGAGTGTTGGTGCGCTGATTTGTGGTGTAGATATGATAATTCGGAATATTAAGAATCCGTATCCAGAAAATAATTATGCGCTAATTGAGTTAAATTTTAATCCCGCCATCCACATTCATACCTATCCGTATCAAGGCAAGGATCGCAAAGTTGCCGAGCGGATTTTGTTGGCATTAAAGTTGATTGAAAAAAACCATGTTAAGCAGTGAATTTAATTTACAAAATGTCAAATGTGCAGGTTGTGTCGGTAAAATTCAGTCTAAACTGACGCAGTTAGCTGGGATTCATTCTGCACAAGTGAATTTACTCGATAAGACTTTGTTGGTTGAATATTCTGGTGTAAAATTGGATCAAGTGGTGATTACGGAAGTAACTAAGCTGGGTTTTGGCGCGAGTTTAGATATCGTCATTGAAGAGCCCCTCAATTTATGGTTAAGCGTTGGTTTGCCGTTAATTGCGGGTGGATTACTGATGAGTGTCGGCATGTTACCAGCTTTGATGCTTGATTTTTCCACGCTAGCGGGATTTAGTCTGGGCTTATTCTATGCGGTGTGCTCATTCGCCATTATTGGGCTGGTTGGCACTAAAATTGTTAAAAGCGGTTGGAATGGCCTAATTACGCTGAATTTTAATATGCACAGCTTGATTTTATTGGGAGTGGCTGCGGCGTGGTTGTACTCAAGTGGAATAGTGCTAGTGAGTTACTTTAGTTCTCTGGCAGTAATTCAACATGTCTATTTTGAGTCGGCATTAATTATTATCGGTTTAATTAATCTAGGTGCTTATCTTGAGGAGCGTGCCAAAAATTCGACGACGACGGCGATAAAAGGTTTAACCCAGCTAGTTCCTGCCACTACCACCATTATGGTGGATGGTGGAGAACAGGTGGTGGCAACTAATTTGCTGCGCACGGGTGATGAAGTCAAAATTCGTCCTGGTGAACGCATTCCTGCCGATGGTGAAGTTATCGCAGGTGAGGGTTATTTGAATGAATCAATGCTAACTGGTGAACCGTTACCTGTACATAAACAGCTCGGTGATAAAGTCATTGGAGGTTCGATAAATACCAGTGGTGCCTTGGTATTTAGAGTTACGCAAATCGGGGGAAATACTTTATTAGCGGGAATCATCCATTTAGTTAAAACGGCGCAATTATCTAAACCCAAATTGGCTAAGCTTGCAGATCAAGTTGCTAAAATTTTTGTACCGAGTATTATGATAATTGCTCTATTAAGTAGCATAGTTTGGTATTTTTGCGCTCCAATTAATCCATTTTATCATGCCATTTCGGTGTTTATGACGGTGTTGTTAATTGCCTGTCCGTGTTCGGTTGGTTTAGCGATTCCAGTGGCGTTAATGGTTGGAATTGGACGTGGCGCCAGTCAAGGTATTTTAATTCGTGATGCGAGCTGTTTAAGTGCCGTTGAGCAATTAGATACGGTGGTACTGGATAAAACTGGTACGATTACTATGGGTAAACCACAGGTGTTGGGAATTACACTCGCTGAAAACTATTCACTGGAAGAGGTTTTGGCGCTGTTACGCGCACTTGAACTTAATTCGGAACATCCTTTAGCTGCGGCAGTTGTCGAATATTGTGCTGCATCAGCTGTGCCGTTGCAGGTGAGTAAATTTGAGTCGCTAAGTGGCTGTGGTGTACGTGGTGTGATCGATAGCATTGAATATTCGGCTGGTTCGGCGGCGTGGATGATGCAAATTGCGCAGCTAAATTTGGACTTGATCGTTGAGAGTCCATATAGTCAAATTTATTTGGCTAAGGCTAGCGAGGTGTTGGCACGGGTGGAAATATCCGATGCGCTAAAACCTGATTCGGCGGCAGCAATCGCAGAATTACAGCAGGCTGGGCTACGCGTAATTATGTTAACTGGGGATAACCCAGCTAGTGCTCATGCCGTTGCGGGACAGGTTAGTATTACGGAAGTTTATGCTAATTGTCAGCCAGCGGATAAAATTAATTTGATTAAACGTCTGCAAAATGAAGGTAATAAAGTGGTGTTTGTTGGTGATGGAATCAATGACGCGCCGAGTTTGGTACAAGCTAATCTTGGGATTGCCATCGGCGGCGGAACTGACATTGCGATGCAAAGTGCCGCAATTACCTTGATGTGTAACTCGCTTAGTGGTGTTAGTCGTGCACTCGATTTGGCTCGCAAAATTAATCGTAATATGCGCCAAAACTTGTTTGGATCGTTTGTGTATAATTCACTGGCGGTATTAGTTGCGGCTGGAGTCTTTTATCCATGGTGTCACATGGCATTGAATCCAGTGATTGCGAGTGTTGTGATGAGTCTGTCTTCATTAACCGTGATAACTAATGCCTTACGTTTACGCTATGCTTAGTTTCGACTGAGTAACTAAAATTTTTCTGGAAATAAATCCTGATGACTAAAGAACATAAATTGAAAATTAATCCTGCAGCAAGCTCTGCGGGTGGCGTCAAATCGTTAACCAACGCCGCCCAACATATTTGGCATAAATCTGATCTATTAACTGGAATTAAAGCGGTTAAGAGCATGAATAAACTAAGCGGCTTTGATTGCCCAGGTTGTGCTTGGCCAACCGCGCTTACGGAAAATTTAGCGGTTGAAATTTGTGAGAATGGAATTAAAGCCTTAGCCGAAGAAATCAGCCCGAACAATGCGGACAGTGCTTATTTTGCCGCACATAGCCTAAACGAATTACGTGGGTTAGATGATTATCATTTGGGTTTAGCGGGACGCTTGAGCGAGCCGTTAATTATTCGAGAGGGTGAAGAGCATTATCAGCCAATTAGTTGGGCTGCTGCGTTTGATTTAATTGCCGCGCAATTGCAGGCTTTGGCGACACCTGATCAAGCTGCGTTTTATACCTCTGGACGCACCAGTAATGAAGCCGCGTTTTTGTATCAATTAATGGTACGCATGTATGGCACGAATAATTTACCCGATAGTGCGGATTTATGTCACGAAGCAAGTGGCATAGCCTTAACTGAAACGCTTGGAATTGGTAAGGGGAGTGTGACGTTAGATGATTTTTATCGCGCCGATGCGATTTTTATCTTTGGGCAAAATCCTGGCAGTAATCATCCGCGCATGTTAAAAGCCTTACAAAAAGCTGCCGCCAATGGTTGTAAAATCGTCAGTATTAATCCCTTAATTGAAGCTGGTTTAATGCGCTTTAAGAATCCACAAAATTTAAATGGCATTATTGGTAACGGTAGCGCTCTGAGTAGTTTATTGTTACAAGTCACGATTAATGGCGATATGGCGTTAATTAGTGGCATTATCAAGGCGGTGTTTGAATTTGCTGAGCACGAAGATGCAAATGTAATTGACCGTGAGTTTATTCAACAGTATACTGCTGGTTTTAGTGAATTTGCCGCGAATATTAAGCAGATGGAGTGGGATGAGATAGTGGCCAGTAGTGGAGTTAGCCAAGAACTAATTCGTGAGGCTGCGACTATCTTTTGTCAGGCAAAACGCGTGATTGCGTGCTGGGGAATGGGTTTAACCCAACACCATAACGGGGTTGCGACCATTCAGCAAGTGGTCAATTTGTTATTGTTAGGTGGACATTTGGGGCGCGAGGGGGCTGGAGTTTGTCCTGTGCGTGGGCATAGCAATGTTCAGGGTGATAAAACCATGGGGATAACCGAGAATCCTCCTGCTTATTTGCTGGATAATTTAGCCCAGAAGTTTAATTTTATCCCACCACGTAAATCAGGTAAAGATACGATTGCAACGATCCAAGCGCTAGCCGCTGGTGAGCTACACGCCTTGGTAACGTTAGGTGGTAATTTATTGATGGCTGCTCCCGATACTCACGCTACCGCTAAGGCATTACAAACGGCACAACTTAGCGTGCATATTGCAACTAAGTTAAACCATACTCATCTTTATCCTGGCAAAATTGGTTTGTTGCTACCGTGTTTGGCACGTAGTGAAATTGATCGTCAAAAAGGTATTGCGCAATTAGTAACGGTAGAAAATTCAATGGGGATTATCCATCGTTCGGCAGGTGTGTTAGAACCTTGCTCGGCTAATTTATACAGTGAAGTTGCGATTGTCGCCAATTTAGCTGCGCGCTTATTGCCAAATGCATCCTTAAATTGGTTAGCGCTAATTGCAGATTACAGTCAAATTCGTGATTTAATTGCTAAAGTTATTCCAGGCTTTACGGATTATAATCACAAAATTGCTGAAACTGGCTGGTTTTATTTGCCCAATGGCGTGCGGGATAAGTTAGCGTTTGCAACGCCAAGTGCTAAAGCGATCTTTACTTGTCATTCATTGGCACAACGTCAGCTCGCAGCTGGTGAGTATTTGCTTATGACCACTCGCAGCCATGATCAATTTAATACCACGGTTTCGGGCATGAATGATCGCTATCGTGGTATCAAAGGTGGGCGCATGGTGTTATTTATGAATCAACTGGATATTGCGGAACTCAATTTAACTGCAGGCGCACAAGTTACCTTGTATAATTCGGCATATCCAGAAATGGAGTTGGCTAATTTAACTCTGGTGAGCTATGCAATCCCTCGGCGCTGTTTAGCAAGTTATTTTCCCGAGGCTAATGTTTTGATTCCGTTTGATAGCTTAGGTGCGCGCAGTCAAACCCCAACTTCAAAATCAATTGTAGTAAGATTACGACCTAATTCTTAATTTTTTAAAGTAAAGAAACCATTATGCATAACAGCCTTGCGCGGAATATCATTTTAGATATTGATTCCTATAAAAATGATCATGGGAATATGTTACCTGCTAATACCGAATATATATTTTCAACTATTGTGCCGCGTCGTGGCAATCGTTACACCAATATTGTTAAATCCATGGGGCCACAATATGTTATTCGTGAGTATCTTAGTCAACGCGTTGAGCCATGGATGCTCGATGAAGCCGAACAAGAGCTGCGAGAACAGGGCTTTACTTTTGAACGTGAGCGCTGGGAATATATCTTGGCTAAATATGATGGTTATTTACCGTTGGAGATTCGCGCGGTACCTGAGGGGATGTTTATTCCTGTTGGCGTTGCAACCGTAACGCTGGTTAATACCGATCCTAAATGTGCGTGGTTGCCAACCTATATTGAAACGATGTTTCAACGGGTATGCTGGAAAATGACCACGGTTGCCTCATTGTCAGCTGATTTATACCGTTATTTAGATGATATGGTGGAAAAGCATTGTGGGGTGCGCGGTAAAGTTAATTTTCATTTGCA
>DPRZ01000090.1 GCA_003538525.1 Neisseriales bacterium | reverse complement strand
CGCTTAGAATTGCGCTTGCAGGAAGTGCAATTTTACCATCAGTGCTGAACTGATAGTCTTTAAATACATGTTCAGCGGTAAGAATTTGATATTTTCCATCATCTTGTTTAACCGTGGTGTCTTTTAGACGATAAACGTAATGTCCACAAGTGTAACATTGAAAGAGTTGCATGTGTGTACACAAACAAGTTTTTTCATACACGCCAAATGATTTGCTACCTTTACTCACCGCTTCAGCTTTAGCTCTTTCATAAGCGTCAATATAAGCACAGGTTCCATTTTCTAAGAGATAACCTAATGATTCGCAATTTGGCTTAAGTTTTGCTCCAATTGATGGTGAGTAGCTTAGCATACGCATTGGGTAACCAGTTGGAGAAGATGTATTCACTTCAACATCCGCTTCGGTCGCACGGAAGTATTCTTGTTTGGCTTTATCAGGTAAACCACATTCTTCGGTTACGGTAAAGCGAGTTGCCACTTGAATTGCTGCTGCGCCATCAGCTAAAAATGCAGCACCATCACTACCTGTGAAGATCCCACCAGCTGGAATTAGCGGTATATCTAAATTACTTTCATGAAGAAATTGTTTAATTTCACTAAAGATTACTGCTAAATTAAACTCTTTCCAATTATCAAAAGCAAACCCTAAGTGACCACCAGCTAAAGGTCCTTCAACCACGATAAAATCAGGCATGCGATTAGAGCGTTTTGCTCTTTGTAGAAAAGGTCTAAGTGCGCGAACTGAAGAAACAATAATACCTAGTTTTGCATCACGAAAGCGCTTATTTTCTTGCATCATTGCCATACTGTTTAGGTGCAAACCTGCGCTAAGTGTAATTCCATCAATTCCAGCGTCTAATGCTGAATTAAGCCGTGTTGTTAAGGTGTCTTTAGGATTATTCATGGTTAATTTTTCCATGATATTTACAAAGACCAAGCCATCCCCACGTTTAGCTTCCATTGTTTTGCCGACATGGAGCTGCATGGCCGCACGAATATCCACAGCATCAAAATGTATGCGACTCTTGTCGGTGCTGTTGAGACTATCTTTATATTGTTTGCGTTTATCCGCAACAAATTTGGTGTCAAACTTTCGGTCAGAAACATCGGTTACGAGCGCATCAGAAATATGACCGACGCCACCTAAGCGAGCTGCCTCTAGCGCTAATTCACTGCTTGAAATGTCAACACCCATTCCACCAATCATAATTGGCACGTATTCTTTGTTATCATTATTAAATTTAAGGCGAAAGTTATCTACTTTATTCATTAGTATCTCTTACTCTATTTTATGTTATAATTTAATACGATTAAGTAATTAAATAAACATAGGATTAATCATTTTATATACCTCATCTTAACATGGATGGAGCGTATTAGGCTAGAGATGCCATTTAGGCTAGACTAGAATAGATTGTAAAGGTTTTGAGGTAAGCATGGATAGTTTAGCTAAAAATAAATATGTGCGACGCGCGAAGATTTCTGAATACAAATTTCGTAAGATGGTAAAGTGTTTTGCTGAGGATATGTCAGCTACGCAAATCGCAATTGAAACTACAATTAATAGAAATACGGTTAACCGTTATTTGAATGAGATTCGAGCACGAATGGTAGAATTTTGCGAACAGTATACGCCATTTGAAGACGATATTAATGATGAAGGTAATGTGTTTAGTCAGGATAACGAAATCGGGTTAAGTGCTAAAATTATTAATGAACCATTAACGATTAAAGAAAAAATTACAACTAATCTTGGGATTTTAAAGCGGCGTGGTAAAGTTTATGCGGAAATGTTAGCTAACTGCACCGCGGCTAAATTACAAAAATTATTAAACGGAAATGGTAAATTGCCCGAAGTAACGGTACATTCAGTTAATGTAAATGAGCCAGCGGGCTTGATTGCGGTTGGTTACGATAGCAATCAGGCTTTTTCAGATAAACCGAGTTATGTAGATAATTTAGACAAATTTTGGCTGTTTACTAAGGAGCGAACTGCTAAATTTCAAGGCGTAGCTAAACACAAATTTTATCTTCACTTGAAGGAATGTGAGTTTCGTTTTAATTTTCGGAATGATAATCTTTATGCTGTGTTGTTAAAGTTACTCAGCGCAAAACCAATTAGTTAAATTTTTTTAAGCTAGCACCACTTTTTTATAAACGTGGTGTTTTTTATTTGACGCTATTACAGGGATGATTAGGATGCCACTTAAGTTTCGTTTAGGTGTAATGAATTTTTTACAATTTTTTATTTTTGGTTCATGGTTAATGACGTTTAGTGCCTATGCCTCTAAAGTTTTGAATTTTTCAGGCGCGCAAATTGGCTCAATTTATGGCACAATTGGGATAGCTTCTATTTTTATGCCAACTCTAATTGGCTGTGCTGCGGATCGTTGGTTTAATGCTGAAAAAGTATTTGCCATTTGTCATTTTGTGGGGGCTATAATGTTGGTGCTAGCTTCATTTACACGCGATCCTGCCGTCCTGTTTTGGGTGTTTTTAATTAACACCATGTGTTATATGCCAACCATTCCATTAGCTGGTGCATTGTGTTTTCGAATTATTAGTGATAATAAGCAAGATGTTGTGAAACTTTACCCATTTTTGCGGGTGTGGGGCACGATAGGTTTTATTATGGCTTTATGGGTAATTAGCTTTGCTGGTTTGGAATTAAGCCCAGTTCAATTGCAAGTTGCTGGAATTGGCGCGCTAGTTCTCGCAATTTATGCATTGTTTTTACCGAAATGCCCACCTCTTATTGGATTAGAGCATAAGAGTGGTTTATTAGCTAAATTAGGTCTTGAGTCACTGGTTTTATTTAAAACACCACGTATGGCAATATTTTTCATCTTTTCAATTTTAATTGGTGTTTTATTGCAAATTAATAATACATATGTCTCAGTCTTTTTACATGATTTTGATACGCTGGCAATTTATAAAAATTCATTCGGTGTAACACATTCTGCGGTTTTAATGTCATTAGCACAATTTTCTGAAGTAATTTTTATTTTAGCTATTCCATTTTTTTTAAGTCGTTTTGGCATTAAAAAAATTATGCTAATTAGTATCTTGGCTTGGGTAATTCGGTTTGCTCTGTTAGCTTTTGGTAACCCAGGTTCTGGAATTGGTTTAATTTTGCTGTCAATGATAATTTATGGTTGCGCATTTGATTTTTTTAATATTTCATGTGCTATTTTTGTCGATAATGAAACTCCGCCACAGATGCGTGCGAGTGCTCAAGGCTTATTTTTTATTATGACGCTTGGCATTGGCGGTTTTGCTGGAGCTTATGGTGGTGGTTTAGTCTTAGATGCAATGACGCAGTCAGTAAATGGAACGCTTTTCCGTAATTGGAATTCAATTTGGTTAATGTTTTCATCCTATGCTTTAGTTTTAGCGTTATTTTTTAGCGTTCTATTTAAATCTAAAGTTAGTTCACTCAAAAATAAATAAAGTAGTCCAAAATTAATTATTTTAAGGTTTTATTATGAATGTTTTAGTAATTTATGCTCATCCGTATAAGCAAAGCTTTAATCATGCAATCAAAGAAACGATAGTTGAGAGTGTTGCTCTCGGAAGTAATTTGGTTGAAGTAAGAGATTTGTATGTTTTAAATTTTGATCCTGTTTTGCGTGCTGAAGAATTGGCAAATAGTTTTAATAGCGGTACTGTTTTAGATGATGTTGCAGTTGAACAAGAATTTATTCGTTGGGCTGATATGGTAGTGTTTGTCTATCCTTTATGGTGGGCTGGAATGCCAGCTATTTTGCGCGGTTATTTAGATCGGGTACTAAGCTTTGGATTTGCATATACAGCGGATGAGAATGGCACAACTGGGCTTTTAGGTAACAAGCAAATTGTTATGATTAACACAATTGGTGCGACACAACAGGATTATGAAGCAAATGGTATGCTCAAAGCCTTAGAAACAATAGCTAATCCAGGAATCTTTAATTTCTGTGGTACTGCGGTTAAGAAATATTTTCAGTTCTGTGCAATACCATCTTCTACACCCGAGGAGCGCAAAAAGATATTATCTGAAGTTTCTGAGTTTTTTCAATCTTTGTAAGATTGTTTGGTGTTAAAAAGCTGCTTATTTAGAAAGATGTTAATTTTTAATGTTAATTTGAATGCTAAATTGTTCAATCATAATGCGTGGTAAAATTGTGTCATAACCCAGAAAAATTGCTTTATCAATTAGCTCATCGGTGTTTATTACTTCAAACTTACGCAATAGTTGTTGATGGATCATATTTCGCACAGTACTAATTGCGACATCTTTGCCTAACAGAGCGTTTAAATGTAAGGTTACTGTTTTAGGCTTCGCGTATAAAATTAGCAAAAAGAGAATTAATTCTTCCATTTCAGTTAATTGAATAAGTTGGCGATCATTTGCAGCATTAATTCGCTGATCGAATTTTGCAATATGGCTATTAATGTATGGTTTAAAGTGACCAAGTGAATAAATTGGGAAAAAATCTACTCGTACACCAACTGCTACACCTTTAATTGGGTCAATTAAAGGTGTTTTTTGTTTTAAATAGAGTTTAATTTCTCCAAGGTGATTTTGTGAGGTAATATATTGTTGTACTTGTAAGGTTTTTATACACTCTTGGTCTTCGAGCTCGCAGCTCGGTGCAATTTGCTTGATGGGTGGTAGGTCAGCATAACTTGAGCTACGAAAATCAGTATTAATTAATCCATAATCTTCACGGATGGCTGGTGATAAATAGGCAAATTGTGAATCAGGGTGAACAATGATGGTTTTCTGTTCTGGTAACATGACAAAGTCAAGCGCATTAATATATTGTTCTAAATAATTCATATTGAAGATTTCTAAATGTATTTCCGTTATTATATGTGGTTTATAGATTCAAAGGTTAAAGTTTTATTCATTAATCTCCATAAATTTGTTTGAGTTAGAGTGTAGTCTTTCCTGTTTTAGATAGAATGTAGTGAATTAGATATGCTTATTAACTGGTACTATGTTGTTATTTTTTTTAAGTAAAAAATTACTAACCTATTGAATTTAGTGATTAAGTTAATTTGACATGATATTATTTAGTGTTGTGGAGATTAAATTAAAAAGTGACCTAACGGTCACTTTTTAATTTGCTGCTGAACTAGTGGACTTAGTTATACTCGGTGGCGGAGTTACTATTGGAGCTGGAGTTGTTGCTTTAGTTATAGTACGAGGAGCAATTTGAGATGTTTTGTATTTGCATTTTTTTAATACATCGTTAATATAATCACAAATCATATAACTACCTTTATCAGTGTAAAACTCAACTTTACTGATGGTTTTGGTAGTTTGATCAGGTGAGGTAAATACATTTTCTCCTGGCATTGGATTGCCATGTTCACTAGTTGATGAATCACCAGTATTTTCTTCGTGTTCAACTACGGTAACTTTATTACAGTTTTGGGTTAAGTTTGTAATCGTTGTTTGTGGCGTTATTTTGGTACCATTACACATAAAATTGGATGGTGCAAGATAAAGCGCAGAATTAAAATCAAGTGTTGTCATAGCAAATGCGGAGAATGAACTACAGCTAAGCAATGCAATTAAGGTTTTTTTCATGGAGTCGATCCTTCATTAAAATATGAGATAAATTACCAAGTATAGAATATACTTGCTTGAATTTCAATTGGTTGAAAGTTATTCTGTGGAACAGTTGCCCCAAGTGCAGGATTAGTATTCGCATTAGTACTATACCATTGTTGAGCAAAAGCACCAAATATGTTTAAACCTGGAACTTGTGGGATTGCATATTCTAAGATAAGATCCAACTCTTGTAATCCATTGGTTGCAAGATTGTTATTATCAACATAAACAAAAACAGGTCTAAATAGTAAATTTTGCCCCCACCAACCGAGTGCGTATTGACCTTGTAATTTATACATATTGCCTGGCTGTCCTTGGGTTACCATATTATAAGACCACGCCTCAGTGAAGATTGGGTCAACTTGTAATGCTTGTGTATACGGAGATACGATTGCACCACCGCCCCAAGCATCGCTTGGTCCCCACATTGTATCAGCCATTAGATTAACTTGCCACAGGTTTTTATCATATGCCCAACCCAAATTTACCCCAGCTGCATAACTCTGAATGTTACCAGCTCCACTAGCGGCATTAGTCATAGCATTACTAGACTGAAACCACTGCTGATCAGAAAGAAGTTGCCCAGCAATACTAAAAGAGTGTTTACTATCATTTATAGGAAAGTTAATGCTACCATCGCCATATAACAATGTTCCATAATTATCAAACTGATAACCCCATATCCGTGCATTATAATTACCGCTATTATCAGCATATTGAGCACCTATGGCAACCGTGCCATTTGAATTGTTATTGTAACCTGGATTTTGTTCTAGCCAATTGTAATTGGTCACACCAACAAAACCTGGCTCAGCACCATTTTGAGCTGCATTAAAACCAAGCGCAGTTAATAACCATCCTCCACCAGCATAAACGTTTACGTTAATACCTTGATAACTTGTAGGTACTGGCATATTGCTATAATACATATTTCCAGATAGCCATGGACTATTACCGAAGTCAATATACCCTATATCTACATTGACAATATTTTGATATTGGTATTCAAGATAAGCTTCAGGAAGCGTATAGGATGTAAAAGTAGGAACATATGCCGATTGATAGCGATTTGAAACTGGGGAGTTGGGTATAATTGGATTAATTTGATCGTTTAATGCGCCAATTGGGTTCATAGCAGAGAATGCGCCACCAATTGAAAATCCGCCTAGTTGTCCAGTTTGTCCAAATACAGTAGAACCGTAACCTTTACCTGCGGATTGATAATAACCATCCCATTGGTTATACACAACACCTGAGAAGACATTGTACGTACCACCAGCAAATAATTTTTCGGCCCAATTTTGCTGTGCAATTTGACTTTCAGTTAAATGCAAAGTTCCACCACCAGTTAACATTCCACCGTATGGATTTTGATAATAATTATAACGCCCAATAAATGAGGCATTTGGATTGTTATCTTTAACCACAGTTGGAGCGGACTCAGTATTAGAAGATACAGACATAATAGGTGTTGACTCAGCACTGTCTGCAAACGCATTATACGAGCAAATTGCTGATAATAAAATATAGACTAACTTTTTCATATGAACTCCTTCAGATTAATAAAATTATACTTTAATGATGACTCGTTGTTGCTGTTGTTGATGGCTTAGGTTCATCGCTAATTGAATCTTTTAAGGTAAACCATAATGCGGCAGAAATGGCAAGGGTTACACCACAGATCATGAAAATAACATTTTTATTTTCAATAATACTAACTGCTTGACCAACGCCTAGACTGGCAACCAATTGCGGTAATACCACGGCTAAATTAAATAGTCCCATGTATAGACCAATTTTATTGCTACCAACTTTTTGTGTCATAATTGCAAAAGGTAAACTAATTGTTGATGCCCAACCAATTCCGATGAATGCCATGATTACATAAATCATCATTGGAGAAATACCAAATGGAATTAAAGCAAAATAACTAGCGGCCATACTAGCGATACATAAGGCATGGGTGCGCGCGCGCCCAATTTTGCGGGTTAATGGTTCTAGGATTGCAACAGGTAATAAAGCTCCAGTTACATTCAAAATTAGGAATGAAATTGATACAACTTGTCCCATTTTTAAGGCGTTTAAGTCAGGCATTTTAAATTGAACGTAAGCAAACATATAAACAAACATAGTTTGAATACCAATCCAAGTAAATGAATGCGCAGCTAAAACTTTCTTGAAGCCGATAATACCAGCTTCTTCTTTAGATTTCCCAGCCTCTTTTTGCATTAAAGTGTAAATAATAAAGAAAATAGTAATTAATAAGCACGCAATTTCGGGATAATAGTTAGTACTTTGAATTCCTGCTAGACGTTTTACCACACCATATACCGAATAAATCAAAAAGCCCCAAAGTGGTTGAATATCCATCATGATTTTTTTGAATGAAGTTTTTTCATGTAATTTAGCTAAGGTTGCAACTTCTTTTTTTAGTTCACGTGGTTCTTGAATAAATAGAATTGGGAAAATTGATAACACCAGAACTAAACCAACACCGACATAAATTAACACATAGTTATCTAACCAAGCGCCAATTACATAAGCAGCTACACCAAAAAGCCCAGAAACAGTTTGCATCCAAGTATAACCCTTGGTTCGTTCAGCACCCTCAGGTGTAACATCTGCAATAATTGAACGAGTTGGATTGAAGCCAACATTGATTGATAAATCAAGGAGCAGGGCAACGGTGATGGCTACACCAAGAATACCATGTAATCCCAATGCGGCTGAAATTACATCTAAATTAGGCAATGCCAGTAACATTAATGAACATAAAATCCCGCCAACAATAATGAATGGACGGCGGCGACCGTGCCACAACCAAACATTATCACTAACCAAACCAATAATTACTTGTCCTAAAATCCCTGCGATTGGACCTGCTGCCCAAACTAGACCAATTTCATCAATTTTAAGGTTATATTTAGTGCTTAAAATCCAGCTTAATGCCGAAATTTGAATGCATAAAGCGAATCCCATTGCTGTGGATGGCAGCCCAAGAACAATATAAAAGAAGTTACTAAGTTTTTTTTGCATAGAGGTCAGCATTATTTTCTCCTGAAAAAGACTAAAAAAGAAGCCTCGTAATTATACAAGGCTTCTGGTTAATAATAAAATTAGCAGCTAAATCCAGCCGTGCTTGGAACAGTGCCAGTGTAAGGTACAAAGTACATTACTGATTGTGCTGGTACAATTAGATTGTTTAATGCACCATTAGTAACATTGACAATTTGATGTGACATTAAATCAATGTA
>DPRZ01000194.1 GCA_003538525.1 Neisseriales bacterium | reverse complement strand
ATTGGTGGTCACTATGGCTTAGTCCCAAAACTCGGTGCTCAAGTCATTGCGGGCAAAATCCAAGGCTATAACTTACCGCAAGGAATTATCACCCATTTATTTCGCAATATCGCAAGCAAGAAACCGCTAATCATTAGCAAGGTTGGTCTCGGTACTTTTGTTGACCCTGATTACGGCGGTGGGAAACTAAATGACATTACCACCGAAGATTTAGTTGGAAAATTCACCCTTGATGGTGAAGACTATTTATCCTATAAAACGTTTCCAATTAATGTAGCGATTTTGCGGGGTTCGGTCGCCGACTCGGATGGAAACGTTTCACTCAAGCGCGAAGCACTCATTACTGAAACATTAGCCATTGCTATGGCAGCACATAATAGCGGTGGTAAAGTCATCGTTCAGGTAGAACGAATTGTCCAAAAAGGCTCACTAAGCGCCCGTGAAGTTGAAATCCCTGGTATTTTGGTAGATTATTTAGTCGTAGTCCAAGATGCCGATGAACACCATGGGCAAACCTTTGCAACTAAATACAACCCGTCGTTCTCTGGTGAAGCACGTGTACCCATGGAAGCAATCAAACCATTACCCTTTGATGAACGTAAAATTATTGCGCGCCGTGCGGCTTTTGAACTCCGCTCGGGTCAAGTGGTAAATTTAGGCATCGGCATGCCCGAGGGTGTAGCTAAAGTTGCAGCGGAAGAAGGTTTATTGAATGACCTAACTTTAACCACTGAGCCAGGCGCAATTGGCGGTGTACCCGCAGGTGGAATGGATTTTGGTGCCGCGGATAATCCCGACGCCGTAATTGATCAACCATCGCAATTTGACTTTTATGATGGTGGTGGCTTAGATATTACGTTTTTAGGTTTAGCTCAAGTTGATGAAGAAGGTAATTTGAACGTAAGCAAATTTGGTCCAAAATTAGCTGGTGCAGGCGGTTTTATTAATATTTCCCAAAATGCCAAAAAAGTGGTATTCATCGGTACATTTAGCGCGGTTGGTTTACAAACAAAAATTGAAAATGGCTCAATTCAAATTACTCATGAAGGAGCGCAGGTTAAATTTGTCAAACAAGTTGAACATCGTACTTTCTCGGGGCGCGTCGCTTATCGTAGCCAGCAAGAAGTGCTCTATGTTACCGAACGCTGTGTATTTAAACTCGCCGAACATGGTATTGAATTGATCGAAATCGCACCTGGTATTGATCTAGAGCAAGACATCTTGGCACAAATGCATTTTAAACCAGCAATTAGCCCAGAGTTAAAATTAATGGATAGTGCGATCTTTAAAGATGAATTAATGCACTTAGCTCGCAAAATTCCAGATTTTAATAACTAAGTCAATTCAAATGAAGAAACTAAATAAGCTAAAACTAACCGATGGATAAAAGTCATTACTCTAAAATATAAACCATTTCTAATTTAGTCTTATCAAATAAAAAGCCGCCTAGGAACATCTTTTTCCTCGGCGGCTTCATTAATGATTGCGTAAATTAAAGCACTATTTAACTTCCCGATTTGAACCGCTTACCATCTTAAATTCAAATAAACGACATTCTAGAGCACCATTATAAACTGGCGTTTTGCGACTTGGTTTTAAACGCATTAATTTAGGCATCCGTAAATCCCCCGTAAAGAAGAAACAATCCCAACCCGCAAAATTACGTTTCAAGGTCGTTGCAATTTGCGGATAAATCTGTGCCAAATTGTCCAATTCATCCAAGCGCACACCGTATGGCGGATTAGTAACAATGACACCATTTTCAGCAGGTGCAACTTGGTCTAAAAAGTCCCCGCAGCCAAAATTAACATATTTATCCAGTTTAATTTGCGCAAAATTTTGCTTAGCAATTTCTACCGCGTGGCGATTAATATCACTGGCATAAATTTGTAATTCTTGATCATAATTAATTGCGGCTTGCGCAGTTTCACGCATTTGCGCAAATTTAGTTGCATCAAAATCAATAAATTTTTCAAACGCAAATTCACGATTTAAACCAGGCGCAATATTTAAGCCATAACAAATCGCTTCAATAGCGAGCGTTCCACTACCACACATTGGATCATAAAATGGACGATCAGGCGTCCAACCACTGAGTTTAATTAACCCAAATGCTAAATTTTCCCGAATTGGAGCTTCTAATTTTGAACGGCGATAACCACGCTTAAATAAGGTATCCCCTGAAGCATCCAAATAAATCGTCGCCGTTTCACTCGTTAAAAACGTATAAATGCGCATGTCAGGATTAGCTTTATCAACACTCGGACGCGAATCTACCCGTTCAACGAAATAATCACAAATGGCATCTTTAACTCGTAAAGTAACAAAATCTAAACTTTTTAACGGACAGGCAATGGCACTAGTTGAAACTTTAATCGTATTCCCACTGTGAAACCATTGATCCCATTTTATACCCTGAGCAAGCTGATAAATATCTTCTTCTTGACGATAGCCACCAAAACCTAGACGTATCATGATCCGACTCGCCAAGCGTGAATGTAAATTCATGCGCATGATATCATCCAGACTGGCACTAAACTCTAAGCCCGCATTAACTAAATTAATTTCACTCGCGCCTAACTCCGTAAGCTCATCGGCTAAAAGCTGTTCTAAGCCGCGAACCGTGGTTGCAAAACAAACTAACACAACATTTCCAATCTAAACAAATAATTAGGCGGATTGTAGCATAGAGCTCAAAAACTATTTAAAAAATATCCTAAAAATATTGCGTCAATTGGTTAATTTAGAGCTATAATAACTCTAGGGGTTAAAGACCCAAGCCATTTAAAATCTTTTATTTATGCTATGTAATACACGACGAAAGGATACGTCCATGAAAAACTTATCAATTTTATGCAAAGATTTTGATCTAACCGATGCGATTAAACTTTATGCAACCGAAAAGATGTCAGCTCTCAATAAATATTTCCCAGACAATGGTGCTGAAGCCGTGTTTAACTTACGCCTTGGTAAAGTAACCAACAGCCAACATTCTGGTAAAATATTTTATGCCGAAGTAACAATTAAAAGCCCAGAGAAAAATTTTGGCGCTTTAGTTGAAGCAGAAGAAATTTATGCGGCTTTGGATTTCCTTAAAGATGATTTAGCGCACAATATTGCGCACTACAAGGATAAATCACATAGTAAAAATATTCGTAGTGCACGTAAATTCAAAGAAGAATTACACACTACCGCTGAATAATCAATTACTCAGAATTCAAAAATCCAGATTCTTAAATCTGGATTTTTTATAACTAAATTACGCAAATTAGCGTAATGAATTAAAATTCTCAATTGGTGTAAATTAAGTCATAAATTCAACATTAGGTCGCGCATGATTAGTTACTGCGGCAACTAGTTGAATCTCAACCTTATAATCTGCATGGGCTAATTTAGCCTCGACACAAGCTCGAACTGGAGCACTCCCATTTGGCAACCAATTATCCCAAACTTGATTAAATTCATCAATTTGCTTAATATCACGCAAATAAATCGTGGCTGAAATTATATGTGCATGATTACTGCCGTACTTAACTAACCCAGCGGCAACCAATTCAAGTAGCTCTTGAGTTTGTTCGGCAAGACTTGCGTTTAATTTAGTTGGGACTTCAACCATATAAACCGCACCATTAAAAATCACCGCATCTGACCAGCGCTGGGTAGTTCCAACTCGTGTAATGTGCATACTACTTTCCTTCAAATGATAAATAATAGACATTATAACCTAAATTGATTTAGAACGCATATTTTCGATTTTGGTTAACACTTTAGATTAGATTGAAGTTAAATTCTAAAATTAAAC
>DPRZ01000024.1 GCA_003538525.1 Neisseriales bacterium | reverse complement strand
ACGGTTTTAGTAGCGGCAAGCCGCGTATGAGTTGTAAAATCATATTGGGGCATTTCAACTGGCACACCATTGGCTAAATCATCCAATAATTTAGTCATTAGCGTCCAATCAAAGGCTGAAGGATGATCAAAATTCACCCGACTGCGCTCCTCTGGAGTTAAATGTGAACGATCTAAATAGAAATTATCTTGAATAAAGACCGTTACTTTTTCGGCACCAACCGCATGAATAATTTGTTCGGTTACTTTCGATTTACCCGAGCCAGAACCACCAGCCACACCAATAATAAATGGCTTCATCTTAAACCTCTTCAAAATAAGTAGACACGGACAATTCCTCATGATTAATCGCGGCACGAACCCGAGCAACTAACATTTCTAACGCAGCTTTGTTAGCGCCATGAGGAATAATGATATGCGCATTACGCTTGGATGGTTCAATAAATTGGCGATGCATCGGGCGCACCGATTCTAAATATTGTTTAATTACCGACTCGGTTGAACGACCACGCTCGATAATATCACGTTGCAAACGCCGAATAAAACGAATATCATCCGCCGTATCCACAAAGATCCGCAGTGCCATATATTTACGCATACTCGCATCTAACAACGCAAATAAGCCCTCAATTACAATAATTGGCGCAGGTAAAACCGTAATCGTCTCAGCACGTCGCGTATCCCGTGAATAATCATAGGTTGGCATTTCAATTGGTACACCATTAGACAAATCATCAATTTGTTTAAGCATCAGCTCCCAATCAAATGAATCTGGATGATCAAAATTTACCTTACGGCGTTGCTCAGGAGTTAAATGCCCTAAATCCACATAATAATTATCTTGAATAATTACCGCAACTTTATCGGCACCAATTGCACCAACAATATGTTCGGTTACCGTTGATTTACCTGATCCTGAACCGCCTGCCACACCAATAATAAAACTACTCATTTTTCCAACCTTTTATAAAATCTCATCAAGCTAATTTTAATTCAATCTCTACACTAATCTAACTTTTAAACATCAAATCTCGTAATAACTTCAATTCATCACGACATTTTGCCGCAGCTTCATATTCCAAATTCAAAGCATGTTCTTTCATGCGTTTTTCAACTTGTTTAATTAATTTAGTTAAGTCTTTTTCACTCATATTTTCGGGCAGTTTAATTTCAAATTCATTTTTGGCGGATTCTTTATATACGCCATCGAGAATATCATTAATCGACTTAACTATCGTTTGCGGTGTAATTCCATGTAGCAAATTATGCGCAATTTGCTTTTCACGCCGCCGTGCGGTTTCATCTAACGCAACTTGCATCGCATTGGTAATTCGTGCCGCATAAAAAATTGCCATGCCATCGACGTTGCGTGCTGCACGACCAATAGTTTGAATTAATGAGCGCTCCGAACGTAAAAACCCTTCTTTATCTGCATCAAAAACCGCAACTAAACTTACCTCAGGCATATCGAGACCTTCGCGGAGTAAATTTACACCTACCAACACATCAAAGACGCCTAAGCGTAAATCACGAATAATTTCAACCCGTTCAACAGTATCAATATCCGAATGTAAATAGCGAACTTTAACCCCATTTTCGGCATAATACTCACTTAAGCGCTCTGACATTTTTTTAGTCAAGGTCGTCACTAAAACCCGTTGTGATTTGGCTTTACGTAGGCGAATCTCATGCAGTAAATCATCAACTTGCGTTTCGACTGGTCGCACTTCGATGACTGGATCGAGTAAACCAGTTGGGCGCACCACTTGTTCAACTAAATTATCTTGATGTTCAGCTTCATACTTCCCAGGCGTCGCGGAGACCATAATCGTTTGCGGCATCTTAGCCTCAAATTCGTTGAAGCGTAACGGTCGATTATCCATCGCAGATGGCAAGCGAAAACCATAATCGACCAAATTTTGCTTACGTACCCGATCGCCATTATACATTCCGCCAATTTGCGAAATGGTAACATGCGATTCATCAATAAACATAATTGCATTAGTTGGTAAATAGTCAATTAAGGTTGGCGGCGGTCCACCTGGTGTGCGCCCAGTTAAGTGCCGTGAATAATTCTCAATCCCTTTGCAAAAGCCAATTTCGCTTAACATTTCCAAATCAAATTCGGTGCGCTGCTTAATCCGATAGGCCTCGATAGTTTTGCCTAACGCTTCATATTCTTTAATACGGAGCTCTAATTCGGTTTTAATTCCCTCACAGGCATGCATCACCGTTTCACGTGGCGTTACATAATGCGAAGAGGGGAAAACCGTAAAGCGGTTAATTCGTCGCTCAATTTTGCCCGTCAATGGATCAAACAAAAATAAACCATCAATTTCATCATCAAAGAGACTAATCCGTACGGCTTTATCATAAAACTCAGCGGGAAATACATCAATCGTATCACCGCGCACGCGAAATGACCCGCGATTAAATTCGACATCGGCGCGTTGATATTGCATACTGACTAGCTGACGGATCGCTTCGGCTTGCGTCAGAATTTCTTTTTCTTTGAGATGCAAAATCATCTTCTGGTACGCCGCTTCATCACCAATCCCATAAATAGCTGAGACGGTTGCCACGATAATTACATCATTGCGCTCCAGCATGGACTTGGTCGCCGATAAACGCATTTGTTCAATATGTTCATTAATCGCTGAATCTTTTTCAATAAATAAATCTTTATGTGGAACATAGGCTTCAGGCTGATAATAATCATAGTATGACACAAAATATTCAACGGCATTTTCTGGAAAAAAGTCACGAAATTCGGCATATAATTGTGCTGCCAGAGTTTTATTATGCACCATCACGATAGCTGGACGCCCCGTTTCGGCAATAATATTAGCCATGGTGTAAGTTTTACCACTCCCCGTTACACCCAGCAGCGTTTGATATTGTAAGCCATCATTCAAACCCTCAACTAAGCTTTGAATTGCCTTAGGTTGATCACCAGCGGCTTCAAAGGGTTTGAGTAACTTAAATTGATTGAGGTTCTTTTGAATAATATTCATCTTTATATACAAAAAAAGACCGCCAACAATTAGCGATCCATTCAGATTAAATTAATTATCTTCTGTTACCAGATAAAGCAATAATAATTTGCAACAGGCTGGTAAATAAATTATATAAACTAACATAAATACTTAAGGTTGCTGAAATATAATTAGTTTCACCACCAATGATAATTTGATTTACTTGCCATAAAATCATCATTGAAGAGAAAATAACAAACGCACCACACAACATTAATTGCATCATTGGCGTATGGAAGAAAATACCAGCGATCATTCCGATCACAATTACCACCATACCGATGGTCAAGAAGTTAGTTAAAGCTGGGGTTTCACGTTTAATTGTAAAGGCCATTGCACTCATTACAAAAAACACCGCTGAAGTTAGTAATGCCGCTAATAAAATTAACTGGCTACCATTTGGAATGCGTAACGCCATTTGCAATAATGGACCAAGTAAGCCACCCATAAACAAGGTAAAGCCCATCAACCACACAATTCCTGCAAAGCTATTGCGATTCTTTTGCACCATAAACATTAAGAAATACATACCGCCAATTAACATGATAGTTCCCATAATTGGGCTACCTGCTAAAAACATAAACGACATATTCACGCCAATCAAAGCCCCAATTGCAGTTGGAATCATTGACAAGGCTAATAATAAATAGGTGCTGCGTAAAACCTGCATCCGTACGCCTTGTGATGGTGCTGCCATCGCATATTGTTGTTGTTGATAATTGTAATTCATTGAGTGTGTCCTTTTAAATAAACTCGTTTTCCACGTCTATTATATAGTATCTTAAGGCTATAAATCAAGTTAATAACACTATTTACTTAAACTTGTACCTTAATAATTTAACTATACTTACAGATACAACTAGATAAACGTTAAAATTGGTGACATAAAAGTCACCAATTGAAGAAAAAGTTAGCTTACCCATCACCTAAAAGATAAGCCAGCTTTATAAAGCATACGACAGAAATTAATTTTGCAAATCAAATCTACCTAACATCATGGTTTTATTCCAAGCATTAGCGAAATCGTTGATGAATTTCTGTTGATTGCCATTTTCAGCATAGACTTGAGCAACTGCTTTAAGCTCTGAATTAGATCCAAAGATTAAATCCACTGAAGAAGCTGTCCATTTTTGCTTACCTGATTTTCTATCATAACCAATATATTCACCATCTTTCGCCGATTTTTTCCATGCCGTTGACATATCGAGTAAGTTAACAAAGAACGCATTATTTAATTCACCTGGTGTTGAGGTTAACACACCGTCTTTTGAATCTTTATAATTAGCATCTAACGCACGTAAACCACCAACCAGAACCGTCATCTCTGGAACATCGAGATTTAGCATACTAGCTTTTTCAACTAAAGCCTGAGGAAGTTTATTCGCACTCACACTTCCATCGGTATAATTAATAAACCCATCTGACTTAGTCTTCAAATAGTCAGTTGTCGCCACATCAGTTTGAGCTTGCGTAGCATCGGTTCTACCCGAAACAAATGGAATTTGCAGCGCATAACCAGTTTTTTTAGCTGCTTGTTCAATCGCAGTATTACCACCAAGAACAATCAAGTCTGCCAACGATACTTTAGTACCGTCTTTCTTACTGTTATTAAACTTGCTTTGAATATCTTTTAATTTAGCAAGCACTTTATTCAGTTCAGCAGGCTCATTCATTGCCCAATCTTTCTCTGGAGCCAAGGCTATTCTAGCGCCATCTGAACCACCGCGATAATCAGTTTTACGGTAACTAGACGCTGATGCCCAAGCCGTTTTGACTAGTTCAGAGGTAGTAAGTCCAGAATTTAAAATCTCTTTCTTCAGCTGGGCTAGATCTTGCTGGGAAACTGGCTTATAATCCGCCTTAGGCGTAGGATCCTGCCAGATAAAGTTTTCTTGAGGAACCCAAGGTCCCATATAACGTGATTTAGGTCCCATATCGCGATGAGTTAGTTTAAACCATGCCTCAGCAAAAGCCTGTTTAAATTCTGCTGGATTCTTATAGAACTCTTGAGCATATTTATTATAAATTGGATCTTCTTTTAACGCCAAATCGGTAGTAAACATAATCGGCTTGTGATATGAATTTGGATTCTCTGCATCTGGAACCTTAACTCCTTTGGCAGAAATTGGTGTCCATTGATTCGCACCCGCTGGGCTCTTAGTTAATTTCCAATCTAAATTATATAGATTGTTTAAGAAATCATGATTCCAAGCAGTAGGCGTTGAGGTCCAAGAACCTTCCAAACCACTACCAATTGCATCATCACCGACACCGGTTCCATAACTACTCTTCCAACCTAAGCCTTGTTGTTCAATTGGCGCTTTATCTGGAGCAGGCCCTGAGTATTTATTAGACGGTGCCGCACCATGCGTTTTACCAAAGGTATGCCCACCAGCGATCAGAGCAACGGTTTCGCGATCATTCATCCCCATACCGCCAAAAGCTTGACGAATATCACTTCCCGCCCCAACTTTATCCGGCTTACCATCAGGACCCTCAGGATTCACATAAATTAAGCCCATTTGAGTAGCTGAATATTGTGTTTCTAGCTTACCATTTCTAACGTTACTTGAAAGTTCTTCTGGGCTAAGACCCCAATTTGTGTTATCTGATTGCCAATCATCTTGACGTCCAAAGGCAAAACCAATTGGTTGCATCCCCATTGACTCCAATGAGACAGTACCAGCCAATACGATTAAATCCGACCAAGAAACGGCATTACCATA
>DPRZ01000021.1 GCA_003538525.1 Neisseriales bacterium | reverse complement strand
AATTTCATAAATTCCATTTCTAAATTAAAAATAGCGTGCTTCATTTAAATAAAAACACTCTCCACAACTTGAGCTATGATCAGCTACAAATTAGCCCAATAATTGGCAACGCTGTTATAAAAAATCCAGACCGCTTTAGATCTGGATTTATGTCAGCTAATTAGTGCTGATAGGCCTTATGGCGTAAATAATGATCCATTATCACCAAGGCTGCCATGGCATCGACCACTGGCACTGCACGCGGTAATACACATGGGTCATGACGTCCTTGAGCTTCCAATTCAACTTCTTGATAATCGACATCTAAGGTAACTTGTTTTTTACTGATGGTTGAGACTGATTTAAATGCAACGCGAAAATAAATATCTTCACCCGAAGAAATTCCACCCAGTACACCGCCAGCATAATTGGTTTTAGTGCGTAATTCGCCATTTTCAAGTACAAATGGATCATTGTGTACCGAACCGCGTAATTCAACCCCGGCAAATCCCGAGCCAATTTCAAAGCCTTTAACTGCATTAATGCTTAACATAGCTTTACCTAAATCGGCATTTAAGCGATCAAAAACGGGTTCACCAAGTCCAACTGGTACATGACGAATCACACATTTAATTACCCCACCGATTGAATCGCCATCATCGCGAACTTCTTCAACCAATTTAATCATTTCTTTGGCAACTTCTTCATCAGGACAACGAATAATATTTGACTCAACTTGATGCATTTCAACTAAGCTATGATTTAGATAAGCTTTAATATTGCCGACTTGCTCAACAAAACTGATAATTTCAACCCCAAGTTCTTGTTTCAGGAATTTCTTGGCAATCGCACCCGCGGCAACTCGCGCTAAGGTTTCACGAGCACTGGCGCGTCCTGAACCACGATAATCGCGCATACCATATTTCATTAAATAGGTAAAATCGGCATGCGATGGGCGAAATACATTCTTTAAATTATCATAATCTTGAGAACGTTGATCTTTATTATACGCCATCAATAAAATTGGCGTACCTGTGGTTTTACCCTCAAAGATACCCGATAAAGCATGAATTAAATCAGCTTCAGAACGCGGCGTAGTGATCGCGCTTTGTCCAGGTTTACGGCGATCTAAATCAGCCTGAATTTCTTCCAAACTAATTTCAATTCCTGGCGGACAACCATCAATAATCACACCAACCGCTCCACCATGCGATTCACCGCAAGTGGTTATTTTAAAGAGTTTACCAAAACTATTTCCAGACATAAGCGCGCATCCTAGCAAGTAATTATTTAGTTAAGCTTTTAACGAATTTAGCCAAGTTTTCTAAACCACCATCTAAATCGTCTTCATCGGCACCATATGAGAAACGCACATAACCAGGTTGACCAAAACCACTGCCTGGTACCGATGCCACGTTAGCTTCTTCTAAAGCACGAATACAAAATTCATCATCGCTCATTCCAGTTACACCTAAACTAGCTAAGGATGTAAACACATACAATGTCGCTTTAGGTGACTCTAGTTGAATCCCAAAGTATTTTCTAAATGCATCGACAAAAATATCACGGCGACGTTTCATGGTTTCATTAACCCATTGATTAATTTCATCGGCATGTTTAAAGGCGGCTAACGCACCATGTTGAGCAATTAAACAGACGCCAGTGGTGCTTTGGGTACTTAGCGCACTCATGACATCAATAATCTCAGGCGCGGCAAATAAGAAGCCAACCCGCCAGCCCGTCATCGCAAAGGCTTTGGACGCGCTTTGAATCACTACCACATGTTTTTTATATTCAGGGAAGCTACCACACGACACATACTCATCATCGGTATAAACTAAAGTACTGTAAACTTCATCGCTAATAACCAATAAATCTAATTCAACAGCCATGGCAAGTAGTGCTTGCATTTCGCTACGAGTGTAAATGATACCAGTTGGATTAACGCCATTATTTAACATTAAGACTTTGCAATCTGGAGTATAGGCGGCTTTAAGCATTTCAGGAGTTAATTTCCAGCCACCAGCTTCGCTCGTGTTGATAATTACTGGTTTACCGTCCATGATTTTAGTGATTGATGGATAAGATACCCAAAATGGCGCTTGGATCATTACACCAATTTTATCATTGGGATTAGCTTTTAATGGAGAATTTAAACCACATAAATATTGTAGCAATAAATAAATCGCCATTTTCCCGCCCGTAGTAATAATACATTCGTCTTGCGTAAATGAAGAACCATACAATTTATTCATCCGGTCGGCTGCCGTTTTACGCAATTCATTTAAACCTGCTGGGCTTGGATAAGGAATATCACCTTGTTGAATAAATTCATTCGCTGCATCACGGACAACTTGCGGTGTCATCATTTTAGGTTCACCAGCACTTAGATTATAGACCCGTATTCCAGCGGCTTTTTTAGCCTGTGCAATTGAATTAATTACAACTGTTACCGATGCTTGGAGTTTACCGCTCATTTTGTTGGACCTTTCTAGATTCTTCAATTAATAATTCAAATAATTTAGCGACTATGCTTGGCGCCAAATTATATTCCTCACAGACCGTATCATGGAATTCGCGGAGTAATGCCTCACGAGCACTATCCAAAACAGGTAAATTATGTTGTTTTTTATATGCTCCAATTTGTAAAGAAACCTGTTTACGTTGTGCAATTAAGCCGATAATTTTAGCATCTATCTCGGTAATTTCAATACGTAACTCTTCAATTTGACTCATTTTAATCTACTTTCTTAACAACAATAAAGCGCGTAATATTCGGTTGAAGGTCTTGAATACCTTGTTTTAACATAACTAAGCCATAGCTTCTGGCGGCTTGCGCGGAAGCAACTACCCCAGCATTGGCAGGTAAAACACCACTCGCTAAATCCCGTGCCGCTTTGGCAGTATCACCCCAATCAATTAATTTGAAACC
>DPRZ01000167.1 GCA_003538525.1 Neisseriales bacterium | reverse complement strand
ATTTAGCTATCTAGAAAACCTATATACCTAACGAGTAATTTAGACCAAATTTTGCAATAAGTTCGCCATTTCAATTGCACTAATCGCTGCATCGTAGCCTTTATTACCCGCTTTAGTACCCGCACGTTCAATCGCTTGTTCAATATTTTCAGTAGTAACTACTCCAAAAATCACCGGCACGCCAGTATCTAATTGAACTTTTGCCACACCTTTGGCTACTTCATTACAAACATAATCATAGTGACTAGTTGAACCACGGATAACCGCACCCAAGGCAATCACCGCTTGATATTTATTACTTTGTGCCAGTTTTTGCGCAATTAATGGAATTTCAAATGCGCCAGGCACCCACGCCACATCAATATCTTCTTTAGCCACACCATGACGCTCTAAACCATCTTGAGCCGCACCCAATAATTTACTGGTGATAAACTCATTAAAGCGACTAACAATAATCACAAAACGCCCTTGTGGAGCAACTAAATTTCCTTGAAAAATCATCATAACCCTTTCAATATAATACAATAAATAAATTAACTAATAATCGATTCTGTCATTTTGCAACAACGCTTAATTAACTACGCACCTTTTTAACCAATCTTAACTCTACGTGGATATTTCTAACCACTACCCCAATAAATGCCCCAATTTACTAACTTTAGTATCTAAATAGTCTTTATTTTGCAAGTTTGCCGTAATAATCAACTCTTGGCGCGCAATAACTTTAATTCCATATTGTTCCAAACCATGAAATTTACGCGGATTATTGCTTAATAATTTAATTTGCGTAATCCCTAAATCTCGTAAAACTTGCGCCGCTAAATAATAATCACGCATATCATCGGGAAAACCCAAATGCAAATTAGCTTCCACGGTGTCCATGCCTTGATCTTGTAAAGCATAGGCTTTAATTTTATTTAATAAGCCAATCCCACGCCCCTCTTGACGGAGATAAATTAAGATTCCGCCCTCCGCTTCAAGCCGTAATAAGCTAGCGGCTAATTGCTCACCACAATCACAGCGCAAGGAAGCAAAGGCATCCCCAGTTAAACATTCCGAGTGAATTCTAACTAACGGTGTACTTTCAGGGACTAATTTACCTTTAACCAATACAATAACTTCCTGATTATCAATCAGCGAATTAAAGCCAAATAAATCAAAATTACCATATTTAGTCGGTAATTTAGCTTGATCAATTCGCTCAACCAATTTCTCATGACGCTTACGATAGGTAATTAAATCTTGAATATGGATCAATTTAAGCTCAAATTGTTGCGCCATTGCAATTAACTCTGGTAAGCGTGCCATCGTGCCATCGGCTTTAATTACTTCGCAAATCACCCCAACTGGATTGCAGCCAGCTAAACGCGCTAAATCAACCGCGGCTTCCGTATGACCTTGGCGTTCCAAAACACCGCCGTCTTTGGCAATTAATGGAAACATATGTCCTGGCGCACGAAAGTCCACCGCTTGAGTGCTGGAATTAGCCAAAGCACGCAGTGTATCGGTACGTTCAAAAGCGCTAATTCCCGTCGTATTGGTTTTATAATCTACGCTTTGTGTAAATGCCGTTTGGTGACGATCTTGATTATTAATCACCATCGGACTTAAACCCAGTCGTTTCGCATAATCACTACTTAAGGGACTACACACCAAGCCACGCCCATGAGTAATCATAAAATTCAAACTCTCGGGACTAATTTTCTCGGCAATCCCTAATAAGTCACCTTCATTTTCACGATCTTCATTATCACAAACTAAAATTAATTTGCCTTGTGCCAAATCGGCTAAAGCTTCCTCAATGGTATTAAACATATTCATAACCTTCATAAATAGCCATGTTGCTGTAAAAAATTGGCGCTAATTCTAGAACTATGGACTGGTTGCGATTGCTCCAGCGCTTGGCGCATTTGTTTTGCCAAAAGATCACATTCAACATTGATTAAATCACCGATGTTTTTCTGCCCCAACAACGACATTTTCTGCGTATGTGGAATTAGCGAGACACTTAAATAATCCACACCAACTTCAAATAAAGTCAAGCTGGTTCCATCCAGAGCAATTGAACCTTTGGTAATACATTGCGCAGCAAGCTCAGCGGGTAATTTAACTTTCAGAATTAACGCATTTTCTAAATTACTCTTGGCAATCACACATGCAACACCATCCACGTGTCCGCTGACGATGTGCCCACCGAAACGTCCATTCGCCGCCAGCGCTCGTTCTAAATTAACTTGACTACCCGATCTTAATTGGGCTAAATTAGTTGATTGAAAGGTAATTGGCATCACATCCACCGTAAAATTAGTCGAACTAAATTGCGTTACAGTTAAGCACACGCCATTAACCGCAATACTATCGCCCAGCTTCAAATCTCCGGTAACTAATTTAGCATTAATCATCAGTGCCAAAGTTTGACCACCACGTTTAATTTGGCGAATGCTGCCAATTTCTTCAATGATACCAGTAAACATTTGCCTTAACCCTTAATAATTTGATTAACAATTTTAACGTCATTGCCAAGTTGCTTAGTTTCACTAATTTTGAATTGCAGATTACTTTGTAAATCCACAAAACCAATCCCAGCAAATAAATGTTTTGCCTGTTTTGAACCAATTAATTGCGGACTATAATAGCATACCAGTTGATTAACCGCACGAGCATCCAAAAAGCTGCTATAAACTTGCTCACCACCCTCGACCAATAAACTAAACACCTGTTCTTGATATAAGCGTTTTAACAATTCCATAATACTTAATTCATTAAAATAGATAATTTTAACTCCTTGTGCTTGATACACTTCATGTAGTGTAGCATCAGGATTTGAAGTACAGATCCAAGTTGGCGCTTGATTATCCACAATAACTTTAGCGCTTAATGGCGTACGTAATTGACGATCAAGGATAATCCGTATCGGCTTTCTAACTGGATTTTCCAACAGATGTGGGGTTAAGCTTGGATCATCACTCAGTAGCGTATTAATCCCAACTAAAATCGCCTCATGCGTCACACGATAATGATGTCCATCACGACGAGATTCTGCGGAGGTAATCCATTGACTTAAATTAGCTTTAGTCGCAATTTTGCCATCCAAACTTAAACCAGCTTTAATCGTTACAAATGGAGTTTTAGTTTGAATATTATGTAAAAAAACTTGATTTAATTCGGTTGCTTCATCTGCGCATAAACCAACGATTACCTCAATCCCCGCGGCACGCAAAATGGCAACACCCTTACCAGCCACCAACGGATTGGGGTCTAAATTAGCCACAAAAACACGGCTAATTCCTGCTGCAACTACCGCATTAGCGCATGGTGGTGTGCTGCCATAATGTGCACACGGCTCCAAATTAACATATAAAGTAGCACCGCGCGCGCGTTCATTGGCTTGCTGCAAAGCAAATACTTCAGCATGCGAACTTCCCGCAAATAAATGCGTGCCAATTCCAACAATTTGATGATTGTTAACAATGATTGCGCCAACCCGAGGGTTAGGACGTGTCTGAACTTCCGTTAAACGGGCTAAATTCAGCACTTGTTGCATATAATATTCGTGTGTAAACATTGATTTCCCATGTAATATAGTTCTGGGATCTGATGAAGAAGAATAGATTTGAGCCGCTTAGATCAATATTTGAACGTTACCCATTTAATTAGGTAACTCAAGCAAATATTGAAATAATGAGGTTTTGATTAATAAGTTTGAGATTATATTTAATGAAATTTGCTTGGCTACATCGTAACTGGCTAACACCCTAATCGCTTAATAAATATGTTATTTTAGTCTATATAGACATAACTGACACCAGAGCGCTGAAGGCATTAATAATATTTCACATATAATTACAAATACTTATGAATTGACTCAATCTTTCTCCCATCCAGACTATACTGTCGGCTCTGGAATTACACCAGATCCACCGCTACAATTTATTCAATTGCACCGGGTCACGGACTAAGAGGTAAGACCTCATCACCGCCGGTAGGGAATTTCACCCTGCCCCGAAAGATAAGCGATTATTATAACATAGCTCAAACCACAGCTATTAAATGTATTGTATAATTTAGAGTGTTTTTACAAATCTTAAATAACCAACTAAAACCGAGTCAAGCCAACTAGCTTGGTCACAATTTGGTCACAAATTAAAGCATTTATTATATTTTTATATTATTGAAAATGAAAGCTTTTAACAATATGAACTTAAACCCCATATGATTATGCCGTGAGAAATAGAGAGCCATTCATTAATGATGATTTGACAAAAGATCCATGTTACGTTATAATGAGAATCAAATATAAAGAGGAACCATAAATGGCAACATTAAACGCAAAACATTTTGATGCTTTAGCATACGTTAAACAAGCTAAATTATTGGGAGCAGATGAAAATCTTGCGGAGTTTCAAGCGCGTCAAATTGAGCAAGCCATTGAAGTCGCTACCTCAACAATCGAAAGTAAAGACTTAGCAACTAAGCAGGATATTGAATTAGCAATAGCACATCTAAAGCACGACACATTGAGATTTGTTGTTTGGACTGGTGTGGCAGTCATTGTTGCACTTGGTGGTATGTTAGCTAAGTGATTCCAATGGTTCTAGTCTTGCTCTGATTAGCCGAATAATCGCAATCATTGGTTTAATTGCGTTATTCGTTCCAACAGGTAAACATAAATCAAATAACCACAAACACCAACATTAAATACAGCCCCACAAAATTCGTGGGGTTTTTAATGCTCTGCATGATG
>DPRZ01000087.1 GCA_003538525.1 Neisseriales bacterium | reverse complement strand
TATTTTGGGATCCACTTGTTTAGTCATAAAGGGCGAACTAAATTCAAAGCCCGTATTGTGCAACATTCTGGCAATAAATTGGAGACTAAATCAATTAGTACCGAGCAATATGCCAAAGATATTGTGGCTAGCCTTGCCCAATACCCTGAAGCTAAAATTGTTAAAGTTAGCAAAAAGCAGAAAAAGAAAAATCCTACTGCGCCGTTTATTACCTCCAGCTTGCAAATTGAAAGTTCACGTCAACTAGGTTTTGCTACCGATCGCACGATGCGGATTGCGCAGAGTTTGTATGAAGGGGTTGAATTAAATCACGAAAGTGTCGGTCTAATTACTTATATGCGTACCGATTCGGTGCAATTATCTAGTTTAGCAATTGATGAAATTCGTGAATATATTGGCGCTAATTTCGATGGGCGCTATTTACCGAGCAAACCGAATCAATATACCAGTAAATCTAAAAATGCTCAAGAAGCACATGAGGGGATTCGTCCAACCTCGATTTTACGCACCCCTGAGAGTGTTAAACGCTATTTAAATGCGGATCAATTTAAATTATATGAGTTAATTTGGCGGCGTACGCTGGCATCGCAATTTAGTCCAGCGCTTTTGGATACTACCGCAATTGATTTAGCGTTGGGTGAAGCAGTTTTTCGTGCCAATGGGGTTACGGTTAATTTTGATGGTTTTATGAAAGTTTATCAAGAAATTATTGAAGATGTTATCAATGAAGATGAAGAAGCGCGTCTACCAGAATTAGCTGAGGGTGAAATGGTTCCCGTGGATAATTTGGATATTACCGCGCATCAAACTGAACCCAAACCACGTTATACCGAAGCTTCGTTAGTAAAAACCCTTGAGGAACTTGGGATTGGGCGTCCATCAACCTATGCTTCAATTATTGCTACGCTTAAGAAACGTGAATATGTGGTTATGGATAAAAAACGCTTTATGCCAACCGATATTGGTGCGGTGGTTAGTCAGTTTTTGACCAATCATTTGACTAAGTATGTAGATTTTCAATTTACTGCTAAATTAGAAGATACACTTGATGATATTGCAATTGGAAAACAAAATAAATTACCAGTGTTGCAGCAGTTTTGGAATGAGCTCGATGCGTTAGTGCAAGAAAAGCAAGGTGCTTCGCGTGAAGAGTTAACCAGCGAGAAACTCGATGAAAATTGCCCGACTTGTGGTAAACCTCTATTGTCTAAGATTGGCAAATATGGGCGCTTTATTGGCTGTTCGGGTTATCCAGAGTGCAAATATATGCGCAAAGTTGATCGCGATGGCAAGAGCGAAGAAATTACTCCGCCAGAGGAAGTGCCGGGGCGTTTATGTCCTAAGGATGAGGGTAAATTATTAATTCGTTCGGGTAAATTTGGTAAATTTATTTCATGTGCTAATTATCCTAAATGTAAACATATTGAAAATATTGATACGCCTGAAACCGAAAATGCGGTAACGTGCCCCGAATGTAACAAAGGTAAAGTTATTGCTAAAAAAGGCCGTTTTGGTATATTTTATTCGTGTAATAATTATCCAGAGTGTAAAACTATCTTCAAATATGAGCCAGTTGCGACACATTGCCCAGAATGTAATTATGCATTGATGATGACGCACACAACAAAAACTAAGGGTACGCAACATATTTGTCCTAAATGTAAGCATACGCTAAAAGTTGAGTAATAATTAACTGGATTTAGGCTAAGTGAATTAAGTGATACAAGGAGGAATTTTGCCAAAGTGTGAATATTTCTCCTTTATCTTTTCTAAATATGAAATAATAAATTCGCTATAAAATTGAGGTAACAGTTATGCATAAAAATAAATTCTTATTAGTCGCTTTTCTGGTCTCATTAGCAAGTGTTATATGGTTATTTGGTGATTTTGTTAAAGCTGCGGTAGTTGCTTGGTTACTGGTTTTAGTAACGCAGCGCTTTGCGGAGTACCTAGAAAAATACTTTGCTGCATCACGGTGGTCAATAATTGAGCGGGGCAAATTAATTTTAACCGCGGGCCTACTTACGTTGCTGTTGTCGATTACAGTGGTTGCTCCATTGGGTTATTTAGTTTCATATGCAATTAGTCGTTTTGACTATCAATTAATTATTGGTATTAAGCCACACGTCTTAAGTTCTTTAAATTCTTTGACGTGGGTGAGTAGCGCAACCAGATTAAAGTTGACTAGCGGAGTTAGCAATTACTTAGCTGAGATGAGCGCTGGAGAACATCTTAAGCAATTATGGGGCTTTGCAAATGGCTATTTAAAAAACATTACAGGTGGTGTTTTTGATTTGGGGCTAGTGATTGTATTCTTTTTTTTATTTCATTGGAATCGACATGGCATTACTTCATTTATTACTGGTCTGATACCTTTAGATGCGGCGCAGAAACGTACAATGGCAAATGATATCAGTGGAACTCTAAGTATCGTGTTTATGACGATTTTTGCGGTAGCAGTTGCACAGGGTCTAGCTTTTGCACTCTTAATGATGTTTTTTGACTATAATCCACTTTTGTTAGGATTCTTTGCTGCGATTAGCTCGGTAATACCAATTTTTGGTACGGCTTTAGTCTGGGTGCCTGTTGCAATCAATGAAGCGGTGAATGGACATGTGCTTAATGCAATTGTAATTACACTCTATAGTTGGTTGATATTGGCGTTTTTGATTGACAACTTTGTGCGGATTTTCTTTTTAAATAAAATCTCACGAATGGTTAAAGTTAGTTATAAAGTCAATGAATTTTTATTGTTTTTTTCTATTGCCGCAGGTATAGCAACGTTAGGTTTTTGGGGCGTTTTAATTGGCCCTGCTCTAATTGCTTTATTTATTGCTTTAGCTAAAGCTTTGCAGTCGAAATAAAAATTTGGCTAAGGGTTTGTTTTGTATCAATTTGAGGAGTGAAAGGATAAACTTTTATGAAAATACTCAATCTAATACTTGACATTTAAGCCTTGGATTGAATATAATAACTTCCTCATCAAAGGAGAGGTTACCCAAGCGGCCAACGGGTCCGGACTGTAAATCCGGCGGTTTTACCTTCGCAGGTTCGAATCCTGCCCTCTCCACCAGATAGCGCAAGCAGCGTAAAAAGTTTCAAAAATAATTGCAAAATAAAGTTCTATCGTTTAGAATCATGCAATGAAAAAGACTAACCTGTCGCGCGGGAGTAGCATAGTGGTAATGCAGAAGCCTTCCAAGCTTATGATGAGGGTTCGATTCCCTTCTCCCGCTCCAGCTTCAGAATGTTACAATTATTAAAAATGCCCAGGTGGCTCAGGGGTAGAGCACTCCCTTGGTAAGGGAGAGGTCGCCAGTTCAATTCTGGTCCTGGGCACCACAAGTTACTAGGTTAAAATTTTATTTCACTATTTGGAGTTATAAAAAATGGCTAAAGAAAAGTTTCAGCGTAATAAGCCTCATGTGAATGTAGGAACAATTGGTCACGTGGATCATGGTAAAACTACATTAAC
>DPRZ01000062.1 GCA_003538525.1 Neisseriales bacterium | reverse complement strand
CTTTCATAATTATTGAAATTACTAAAGAACAACTCGGCATTGCTATGTTCAAAATTATATTTAGATTGTTCAACTTCATTTTGATGAAATACATCACCATACGTAACTGCATTGCCATCAAGTGTGCGCGCCCAAATTAAATCATAAACGCTATCCACACCTTGTAAATACATTGCTAAACGTTCTAAACCATAAGTAATTTCGCCTAAAACAGGTTTGCAATCTAGACCGCCAACTTGTTGAAAATAGGTGAATTGGGTTACTTCCATCCCATCCAACCAAACTTCCCAACCTAATCCCCATGCACCTAGCGTCGGGTTTTCCCAGTTATCTTCGACAAAGCGAATGTCATGGGTAGCAGTATCCACACCCAAAATTCGTAATGATTCAAGGTATAACTCTTGGATATTGCTTGGTGAAGGTTTTAACACAACTTGAAATTGATAATAATGTTGCAAACGGTTGGGGCTCTCACCATAACGCCCATCTTTTGGACGGCGTGAGGGTTGCACATAAGCGGCAAACCATGGCTCAGGACCAAGGCTGCGTAAAAAGGTTGCCGTATGTGAAGTTCCTGCACCCATTTCTTTATCAAATGGTTGTAACACCACACAACCAGCCTCAGCCCAGTAGTTCTGTAATTTTAGAATTATTTCCTGAAAAGTCAATAGATTAGCGCTTGCAGTCATGTGCCATTACATCCTTAGCTAAATTTTAATTATAATTAACCGATTATTGTATCAGTTAAAGGGCTTCATTCGCAAAAATTCTATTCCACCAAGTGTGGCTTTATGCTAGAATAGCGCGAAATAAAAACTTAAACCCACAACAATTAAACTATTCAAGTAAACAGAATAAATTGTGTGGCGAATTTTAGACAGATCAAAAAATGAGCATTATTAGAAATAAAAAAGCCTTCCATGATTATTCAATTGAAGAAACCATTGAAGCTGGAATTGTACTTGAGGGATGGGAAGTAAAAGCCATTCGCGAGGGTAAAGGACAATTAAAAGACAGTTATGTAAAAATAAAGGGTGATGAAGTTTGGCTCTTGGGCTTTACGGTAACTCCAATGCTTTCAGCCAGCACGCACGTCAATCCTGACTCGGCACGCATTAAGAAACTCTTAATGAATCGCCGTGAAATTGATCGCTTAATCGGGAAAGTCGAACAAAAAGGCTATAGCTTAATTGCAATTGACCTCCATTATAAAAACGGCAGAGTAAAAGCCGAAATTGCCTTAGCCAAAGGCAAAAAACTTCACGATAAACGCGCAACTGAAAAAGAGCAAGACAGTAAAAAAGAGGTTGCCAAAGCAATCAAAGATTTTAAACGCGCTTAATAAATGAACCAGCGCATGCGTATAACTTTGACAAATGACACAATTTTCACTATAATATTTTACTTGTATCCAAATTTTAAAGGTATTAAAGCATCATGACGATTGAAATAAAAAAACAAGCCGAATCTAAAATGACTAAAAGCGTTGAAAGCTTCAAACTTACTTTAACTAAAATTCGTACTGGACGAGTTCATGCTGGTCTCTTAGACCACGTTCAAATTGATTACTATGGTGCAATGATGCCAATTAATCAAGTCGCAACCGTAACCGCAAGTGATGCTCGTACGTTAACCGTGCAACCCTTTGAAGCTAAAATGGGTGGCATAATTGAAAAAGCCATTCGTGATGCCGATTTAGGTTTAAACCCAGTGAGTAACGGTAGTACAGTGCGTGTGCCAATGCCGGCCTTAACCGAAGAACGCCGTAAAGAATTAATTAAAGTCGTGAAAACCGAAGCCGAAGATGCCAAAGTTGCGGTACGCAATATTCGCCGCGATGGTAATAGCGAACTTAAAGCTAAGCTAAAAGATAAAGCGATTACCGAAGATGATGACAAACGCAGCCAAGATGAAATTCAAAAAATGACCGATAAATTTATCGTTGAAATTGATAAAATGACAGCTGAAAAAGAAAAAGAATTGTTAACCGTTTAGTCTGCTGCTACATACGTAATTTATTAGTTAAAATGCAATACCTTAGCGCGTATTGCATTTTAACTAAATAACGAATATTTTTCATATATTCAAACTAGCGAATGCCACATTTTATAACCAAGGTCACAACACTATGAATCAAGTTCCACGACATATCGCAATCATTATGGATGGCAATGGACGTTGGGCAAAAAAGCGCTTCCTGCCACGCGTTGCTGGGCACGTTAAAGGCGTCTCAGCGCTCAAAAAAATTGTTAACCACTGTAATACGTTGGGCGTTAAATATCTTACGGTGTTTGCCTTTGGACGTGAAAACTGGAATCGCCCGCAAGGTGAAGTATCTTTTTTAATGCGCTTAATGATTAAACGCTTAGATAAAGAATTGGCCGAACTTCATCAAAAAAATGCGCGGATTCGCTTTATTGGTGATCGTTCACGCGTCAGCCATGAATTCATTAGCAGTATAACTAACGCTGAAAATTTAACGCAATTTAATACTGGCTTAAATTTTAATATCTGTGTTGATTATAGCGGTCAATACGATATCATTCAAGCCATCAATCGCATAATTAAAGAACATCCTGCAGAAAGCATTACAGAAGAAACTTTCGCTAATTATCTTCTAACCGCTGGACAACCGAATCCAGAATTAGTCATTCGCAGTAGCGGTGAATCACGGATTAGTAATTTCATGCTCTGGCAACTGGCGTATAGTGAGTTGTACTTTAGCACAGTATTTTGGCCTGACTTCACTCCCCAAGAACTCGATCATGCAATAGCATGGTACAATAATCGTGAACGCCGCTTTGGCAAAACCTCCGAGCAATTATAGGATATCTTTATGCTTAAACATCGTACAATAACTGCATTAATTTTATTTGTCATTACATGTAGCATAATTTTTTATGCCCCACCTCTAATATTCGCCAGTTGTTGGTGGTTATTATGTTTAATTGCAATCTATGAATTAGCCAAAATGTATCGCTTTAACCTAACTCAAATTATTGCGTTAATGGCACTCTCGAGCGCGGCGGTAATTGGAATTGCATTAGCCAATTATGATTTAAGTCAATTAATTCGTATTATTAGCGTAACCACGTGGTGTTTTGTCATACCACTAACCTTAATTTTCGTCCCAAAAAAATTCTCTAAAACCACAATTTCAGTTTTTGCGCTAATTTTATTTATCCCAGCTTATTATGCTATAAATGTCCTACATGCCTTTTTAGGTCCATGGCAATTAATCAGTATTATGATGATTGCATGGGTGGCCGATACTGGTGCGTATTTTGTCGGCAAAGCCTTTGGTAAACGCAAACTAGCTCCACAAATTAGCCCAGGCAAAAGCATCGAGGGCGCTTTAGGTGGTTTTGCTTTAGTTGTAATCTATTTAATAACTCTCAAGGGCTTGAATTTAGTCGACTATTTACCAACTTACGGCACAGCCTTCAAATTTGCCTTTATTCTCACGGCAATCAGTATTGTCGGCGATTTATTTGAATCATGGTTAAAACGCGTGGCTCAAGTAAAAGACAGCGGTACGATTTTACCTGGACATGGTGGCGTCTTTGATCGCATTGATAGTTTAATCGCAGTTGTCGCAATTGCTTTTGCAATAATTAGAGGAATGCTGTAGTATGCAACAAATAGTAATTTTTGGTTCAACCGGCAGTATCGGTACATCAACTTTAGATGTCTTGCGCTTACATCCAGATAAATACCAAATTTTTGCACTAACTGG
>DPRZ01000127.1 GCA_003538525.1 Neisseriales bacterium | reverse complement strand
ATGGCTAATTGATTGGCTTTTAGCATGAGAAGCCCCATCAATTCAGCATCTGATTCGGTTAACTGCAACATATTGGTAATGTGCCGTTTGGGAATTAAGAGAAAGTGAACCTCTGCACAAGGGTTGATGTCATTAAATACTAGTATCTCATTATCTTCATAAATTATTGTGCTTGGAATAGTTTTTTCAATTATTTTACAGAACAAACATTCAGTCATTAGCGTTCCTTTGGTTACATTAGATTTTACGTATGGCTTAGTTATCATGCTCTAAGCTTTCGTTTTGGGTTAATTGCCGTACGGGGTTGATTAATCAGCCAGATATTTTTTTGTACACAGTGCATTAATGATATAATTATAGCCTAATTTATGCCAATTTAACAACTATTCAAATAAAATTAGCGATTGTTTAATTGGTAAAGTCATCCACATAAAGGGTTCATGAATGTTAAAAAAAGTATTGAAGATAAATTTAAAGGTGCTTGGGGCAATTATTTTGGGCTTGATTTTAGTTCAAATTGTTTCAGCTTATTTTTTCGGAATTATTGCCGAGAAGCAATTTGAGACCCAATTTGTTAAAATGACGGACAGCAAATTTATTAAGGTTGTCAACAAAAATTACTCAAGAAGTTGGTTTACCTCAGAAATGGATGTGACGCTGGCGGTGAATAACCAAGCTATTAAGAATTTCGTAACGATGTTACCGCTTAAAACGCAAGAATCAAGTTTCCAATTTGCTGAGTCAGGCTATCAATTAAGTTATAAAACACATATTACCAATGGTTTATTTGCGGGATGGATGCATGGTAATATTTTACCAACTATTGCTTACTCGACAACTGATTTAGCCTTTCCTGAAAGCATTAATAGCGTTTTAAAAACATTTTTTAAAGATGAGCAGCCATTACAAATTAGTAATATCTTATATTTGAACAACTCAGGTAAATACAAGATTTTTTCACCAAGCTTTGACTATCAAGAGGCTTTGTCTGGCGTTAAGGTTAATTGGGGTGGTTTGAAATGGGATGTTGCTTATGATAATAAGTTTAATAAGTTTGAGAATAGTTTTTCAGTACCAAATTTAGATTTTTCTGCTCCAACCAAAGGTGATATTTCGTTTAAAAATTTGTATTATACAGCTAATTCTTCACGGAGTATCCACGATATCAAGGTTGGCAATACAATGTTAGATCTAGAGAAATTTAGTATTAATCTAACGGAAAGTTCAACGAGTGATTTAAAATTAGGTGAAGTGATTCGGGTATTTACGGGCATTAATTCGGCAGATTTCCTCAATGGTTTAGATGTAATTAATCCAACTAGATTTACCTTATCTGAGGTTTATTATAAATCTATAAGTAGTGATGAAAATAATTTCTTCGCCGCGAATGTGCAAGCTGGTTTTGAATCATTAGTTAGTAATAAATTAAGTTATGGACCAATGGTCTTTGATTTTAGTTTAGATCATATTCTAGCTGACAAATTTAGTGCGGTTGTGGATACTTTGAATGATGAAGCTGGATTAACCGATGCGGCTCGAGATGCGAATAAAGCGCAGACGATTCAGTTGCTGAAAAATAATCTGACTCCGATTTTTATTGAGTCACCAGTAGTGGAATTGAATAAATTGACGGTTAAAACTCCGACTGGACTAATAACTCTGTCGGGTAAAGCAACTACGCACGGTTTTGAATCTGCAGATATGAATGATAAAACTAAGTTTATGTCAAAATTATCGCTTAAAGTTGATTTTAGTATTCCAAAGCCAGTGATGTCATATTTATTTTTATTACAAATGAAATATTTCTTAACAGCTGGTAATGCGCAAATGGATCAACAAAGTTCTGATGCATTGGCAAAAGTAGTTAATATTTTATTGGATAATCAACTCCAAGTTTGGCAGAAAAAGGGGTTTATTCAAGAAAGCGCGGGTAATTTAAGTAGTATTATTTCAATGGAAAGTGGTGTGATGTCATTAAATGGTCATCCAACGACGAATTAAGTTGAATTAGCAAAGCTAGGTGCGATTTATTGAATAAAAGAGAGGTCTTATGCAAGTAATCCTCTCTTTTCTTATGTGGAAAGTTTAGCTAGAGGTTTAACTCCAGAGAGTTTAAAGTTGAGTTGCGTATAGCTTATACCAATTGCAGCATAATTTACGGTGTTAAAAAATCTCTGTGAATACTATATTTATTGGATTTATCGCTTATGTCAACACCGTGATTTATATTATAATTGGTATTATACCAATCGAATTATATTTCGAGGTGCATGGTAATAATTCATGTCCAATAATTCAATTTATACTCATGATGACTCTAGGTTGGGTAAATTTACTATAATATCTTTTTCAATTGATATTATTCATTTCTTAAACTACTAGATTAATAAGTTATCTATATGTGAACTACGATAATTAATTAGATTTGGTTTCAAAGGCACGGAAAATTAGCGTCGGATGGTTACAACTAATGGTTAGTCGTTCGCCGAGTGCTTGATTTAATGTACCGCTATTTAAATATTCTAGTCTTAGGTTAATTAGCGGCCATTTTAGTTCGGCGCAGTTTAGAGAGTTGTTCTGTGCTTGCTCAAGACTAAAAAATGAGATTTGCTGTCCTGCGCTGCTAGTCAATGTTTGAGTGCCACTGTGGCAAACCGTAAAAATTCCATGATCGCTGAGCAGATGGATGTTTTTGAAGCGCTGAGCATATTGGAGCAATAGGGCAATGTTAGCTAGTGCGTGATCTTCACGTAATCCCGTGGCAGCATAAATAATTACCTCATGCTGTGTACCAAAGGTTTGTTCGAGAAAGTTAATGGCTTTACTTAAATCGTTGCTATTTTGATCGGGAATTTTTATATACGGGTTTTTGGCAAATAGCTGGATTTTATCTAGGGAACTTGAGTCGCCATCACCAATCACATAATCCGCCAGAATGTTGTTGGCTGCCAGTTGGTTAATTGCACCATCACACGCAATAATTAGATCAGAACGAGTTAAATGTTCAATAACAGCAATTTGGCTGGGAAATTCTCCATTGGCAACTATTGCAATGCGTGATGGGCTACTTGGAAGTAGGTGTTGTAAAATTTTATTCATGGTCAATTCTAGTTAAATCCCAGCGTGGACGCACGGTGAAACTATAATTAAATTTTTGATTAGCTAAGCGATAAGCGCCAGCCAAAGCGATCATTGCGCCGTTATCGGTACAGAGTTCTAAAGGCGGATAAAACACCTCAAAATTATGTTTCTGAGTGAGACTATCCAATTTTTGGCGTAAGGTTAAGTTAGCACTAACTCCGCCTGAAACGACTAAGCGTTTAATTCCACTTTGTTTGAGTGCTGCGAGTGATTTTTTGACTAAAACATCGGTAATCGCTTCTTCAATTGATTTGGCTATATCGGCTAAAACTTGTCCTTCAATTTGTATCTGTTGCTGTTCCAATTTGCTAATCAAAGTTAAGACTGCGGTTTTTAGACCCGAAAAGCTCATGGCTAAATCTCCGCTATGCAGCATTGGGCGTGGTAATGGATATTTTTCTTGACCATTGAGAGCTAATTCGGCAATGAATTTTCCACCAGGGTAAGGTAAACCAAGCATTTTAGCGGTTTTATCAAAGGCTTCACCCGCAGCATCATCGAGAGTATCCCCGAGTAATTCATAGTTACCAATTTCATGAACTGCGATCAACTGACTATGTCCACCTGAGGCTAACAATGCCACAAATGGTGCTTGAGGTTTATTGGCGGCAAGGAGTGGGGATAATAAGTGTCCCTCGAGGTGATGGATAGGAATCACGGGTAAATTATTCGCAAAGCCCAGTGCATTCGCAACACTTGCACCGACCAGCAATGCACCATTGAGACCAGGACCTGCGGTATAAGCAATGGCATCTATGTCACTTAAGCTAGTTTTGGCTTGCTGAAGACATTCATCAATTAAAGGAATAATTTTGCGTAAATGATCGCGCGAAGCTAATTCGGGAACTACGCCACCATATTGGCGATGTAATTCAATTTGTGAATAGAGTGTATCGGCTAAAAGCCCGCGTTCGCTATCATAAATCGCAATTCCTGTTTCGTCACAAGAGCTTTCTATGCCTAAAATTCGTGTCATTGCTTTTCCTTTTTGAAACTGCAAGATTTTACCATAGTTAAGCGGCTGGCAATATTGCAAATAGCTGGCTTAAGCGGCGTATCTATGCTAAAATTTGCCCTTAAATACACTCTTTTAATTAGGAATCTCTCGATAATGGAATTAGCAACCTCTTACACGCCCAATGAAATTGAAAATAAATGGTATCCAATCTGGGAACAAAATGGCTATTTTAAGCCTAGTCTTGATAAAACTGCACCAAGTTATTGCATCCAACTCCCGCCACCAAATGTAACTGGTACTTTGCACATGGGGCACGCCTTTCAGCAAACTATCATGGATGCGTTGATACGTTATCACCGAATGAAGGGGTTTAATACCCTATGGCAACCTGGAACCGATCATGCGGGGATTGCTACGCAAATTGTGGTTGAGCGTCAATTGGAGGCTCAGGGTGTCTCACGCCATGATTTGGGGCGTGAAGAATTTGTTAAGAAAATTTGGGAATGGAAAGAATATTCTGGAAATACTATTACCAGCCAAATGCGCCGTTTGGGTGCTTCTTGTGATTGGTCGCGTGAGCGCTTTACAATGGATGAGGGTTTATCAAAAGC
>DPRZ01000237.1 GCA_003538525.1 Neisseriales bacterium | reverse complement strand
TAATTGATTTTCATGGCTGGTTTCAAAATTATCAATTTCTTGGCTGAGAATTTCCACATCGGTAGAGATGCTTTCACTCAATTCGACTTGCGCGCTACTAGCACCTGCGGCGAGCGCTTTTTGGATAATAGTTGCTGCGATATCTTGGAGTTGCGCTTGAGTATAAAGAAATTCTAATTGAGCCATAATTCTACCAGTCTATTTGAAAATAAGTTAAGTGTGTTATTTTACCTTAATTTAGTTAGCGAAATATAGTAAGATAACGGCTATATTAATTTAAATAATCGATAAAACAGTATGAATAACTATCCAGACACCGAACAAGAAGAAATTCCATTAAGCCGAACTAAGCGTAAAGAACATGTTGAAGAGCTCCAAGAGCTAGGTATTGAGTTGATTAAATACTCTAAAGATAAACTTGCAAAGCTTGATTTACCCGCTAATTTACTCGAAGCGATCAAGCAAGCCCAAAAACTCACTGCAAATGGTGCAATTCGTCGTCAGTGTCAATACATTGGCAAATTGATGCGTAATGTTGATGCGGATGCAATTCGTGCCAAATTAGATTATGCCAATGGTGATTCGGTAAAATCTACACAAACCTTACATATTGCGGAACGCTGGCGTGATCAGTTATTAGAAACTGATGCGGCATTAGATAAATTTATTGCCGCATATTCAGGATTTGACATTAGCGATTTGCGGAGTTTAGTGCGCTCGGTTCGTAAAGAGCGTGAATTACAACAACATCGTAACTTTACGAAACTTTTTCGTTTAATTAGAACTATCGTCGAGGAGAATAGTAAATGAATGAGACTCAAATTGCTATTATGGGTTTAGTGGCAGTTATTGTAGTAGGCATTATTGCTTATTATTTATATCAAGAAAATAAATTTAAGAAAATGGTTGAGAAAAACTTTAACCAAGCAACTAACGATGTTTTGGAGCAAGAGCAAGGCGTGGTTTTTGAGAATCAAGCAACTAACCAGAAAAGTAGTTTTCAAAGCTCTGAACGCAGTGTTGAAGCGATTCAGATCGAAACTAATGTTGAGTTACCTGCTACGGCAAATTTAGACCCATTGTTAGATGGTCCTATTGAAATAAATAATCCTCAAAATGATTCTCTATTTGCAAAATATGAGGAAAGAAAATTCCCTTACGCTGATAAAATTAGTGCTGAATTTGATCATGTGATTGACATTTATTTTGCGAAACCAGTTAAAATTAAAGCATTACCTGAAATTGCGCAATTTACGAATAAGACAGTGCAGATTTACATTTTAGAAAAAAATCTGGGTTGGAGTTTATATGAGCGTGCCAAAAAATATCAAGCGGATGGAATCAAAGTAATACGCAATATTATTGATAGTGATGGTTTAGCAACTAGTTTGCAATTAAATAATTTATACAATGAGTTAAGTAATTTTGCAAGTCGAAATAATGGAATAATTCGTCAAAATGATCTAGAGCTTGAACTGCGCCGCATTCAACAACAGTTGAAACATGTTTTTGATATTCAATTAGAATTAGAGTTGTTTTTATTGAATAAAGAGTCGGTTGAAGTTCGCCAATTAGATAAATATTTCATCAGTAGCGGTTTTACAAATTTTGACGGTGTTTATAAATATAGCTTAAACGGTAAAACTATTTTTGAAATTCGTGATGAAAATGGTAATCCATTGAACGAGAGCGCGAATTATCAAATTTTATCTATTTTTGCTAAATTGCATCATCATGCTAATCCTTTGGATGTAATCAATGAAATTTTTGATTTTGCGGAAAATTATATGCAGTATTTTGAATCGCGGATGTTATCCACTAATCGAATGCTGATGACAGAGAAAGAATTCTCAGCGTTAGATAAACAAGTGAAAAATTATATTAATCAATGTAATCGTAAAGGTTTAAGTTTGGGTTCCGAAATAATATTAAGAGTCCTGCCATAAATAGTTTACAACCTCATCTTTCGGTGAGGTTTTTTGGTTTTTGGAGTTTGAATTATGTTACTTAATTTAATACCAACTTGGTCTGAGTATTTGCAAGATGTCACGGAGCGGAATATTTTATTTTTGGATGTAATGCGCCGACGTGGCAATGACATGGTCGTGATGACTACGGATGATAAGGCCACGGTCTTAAATTTTCCGTTAGAAATTATTTTAGACGGGGCATATTTTGCCCAGCCAATAAATTATTGGTTAGCAAGAATTTTACCCTTAGATGGTATTCCAACTGATGAGAATAAACGCCCCTATGTGGTTCAAGATCCACGAGCTGGACGTGGACCTGGAATTGCTGGGTTTAAAAAAGAAAGTGAGATTGGTGCGGCGTTAAAGCATGGTCATCCAGTCTATTTTATTGGTTTTAATGCCGAGCCAATAGCTGAACAAACCTTTGAGGAGGTTATTCATGGACAAGTTAATTTCTATCAACATGTGGCAGATTTACATCCGAATAGCCCAAAACTTTGTGCGATTGGTAATTGTGCTGCAGGATATTTATCTATGTTTAGTGCGATGCAAAAGCCAGAAATATTTGGTCCAGTTCTGATTGCAGGCTCACCATTATCGTATTGGAACGGTGAACATGGTAGAAACCCGATGCGCTATAGTGGCGGATTTGTGGGTGGCTCATGGCTGATTTCATTATTGGGTGACTTGGGTGGTGGCAAATTTGATGGCACTAATTTAGTGATGAATTTTAATATTCTGAATTTTGATAACTTTATTTGGGGTAAACAATATGATTTATTTAGCAAAATTGATCAAGAAGCGGAGAGCTTTTTACAATTCGAGCGTTGGTTAGGTTCGTTTGGCGAATTAAATACTACTGAAATTCGCTGGATGGTTGAACAACTGTTTGTCGGTAATAAATTAACCACAGGGCAACTGTGTACCAGTGATGGTCTGCATCTTGATCCACGCTTGATAACTTCACCAATCGTGACGTTTGTTTCAGATGGAGATAATATCAGCCCACCAGCACAATCAGCTGGCTGGATTGCTGATTTATATTCAGATGTTGAAGAAATCATTGCTCGTGGGAAAACGATTATTTATTGTTTAAATCATAAAGTTGGGCATTTAGCTTTATTTACTGGGAGTAAAATAGCTAAACGTGAAAATCAATTATTTGTTGAAAATATGGATACGATTGATTTATTGCCACCTGGACTTTATGAATTAATTCTTGACACGCCTGAGGGGCAAGAAAATAATGCAAGCTTAGTTGCGCGTTATGTTGCCAGAACTATTGAAGACGTTAAAGCCTTAGGTTGTAATAGTGAATCTGATGATCGAGCTTTTGCAACTTTAGCCAAAGCATCGAATGCATTGCAAAATAGCTATGATAGCTATATTCATCCACTCTTTAAAATGTATCATAATCCAGTGGTTGCGACGTTGGCTAAGAATTTACAACCGTTGCGTTGGAGTTATTGGTTATTTGCCGAGCAATATAATCCATGGATTAGTGGCGTGAGTAAATTGGCTGAGCAAGTTAAATCTCAACGTCATCCAGTAGATGAAAACAATTCATTTTTGCAAATTCAAGGCTCAGTGGCAAAATTTATTGCGGATTCTTTACGGGACATTCAAGATAAACGTGATAAAGCTCAAGAGCGCTGGTTTTTTGATTTCTGGGGCAACCAGTTGGTTCAAAAATACTGGGACACCTTTGAGCAAATACCACGCTACACACCAAGCTTGACAAAATTTGAGCGTGAGAAATTAATACAAAATTATAATGCCGAAATTAAGCAAAAATTAGTGGTTAATAATCACCTTGAGGCGGTTTTTAGGGTAATTGCGTTATTGCTTGCTAAACGTCATGAAGTTCAGGTAACCACTGCTTCAACTTTAGTTAAATGGGCTAAGTCAAATAATTCAGAACTTAGTCTGGAAGAGCTACGTGACATAATTAGCAGTCAATTTATGGTCGTTTGGGAACAACCAGAACTTGCATTGGCTGAGTTACGTCAGTTTGTAGTTTTAAAACCAGCGGCAATTAAACTTGTCGTGATGGTTAAAGAGATTTTAAGCCTTGTTGGAGCAGTTTCTCCACGGATGATCAAAGCACTCTATGAGTTGGCCTTAAAATTAAATATTACTGATTTGAGAAAGTAAGAATAAGCACCCAATGAATGATTTATTTAGTAACCTGGATCCAATTGAATCTCAAATTATTCAATTAACGAAAGAGCTTAATTATTATAATTTACAATATCATACCTATGATAAATCACTAATTAGTGATGAAGAGTATGATCTTAGTTTTCGCCGTTTGATGGCATTGGAGCAAGAGTACCCGCATTTTAAACAAGCTGATAGTCCAAGCCAAAAAGTTGGTGGGACAATTTTAACTAAATTTAATCAGATTGAACATCAAATTCCAATGTTATCACTTGGGAATATTTTTTCGGTGATGAATGAAGTCGAGCCAGAACTTAGGCATCAGGAGTTAATTCAGTTTTGTAATCGTCTTGCTAAAGAGTTAGACTGCACCTCCAGCGATTTAAGCTTTATGGCATCACCAAAATATGATGGCGTTGCAATTAGTTTGTTGTATAGAAATGGTATTTTAGTTCAAGCATTAACTCGCGGTGATGGTTATATTGGCGAAGATGTGACGAATAATGTGAAAACTATTCGCAACATACCGTTAACCTTGAGCTGTGATTTATTTGCGCCTGAATTAATTGAGGTTCGTGGTGAAATATTAATTCAAACCCAAGATTTCATTGAGTTAAATCAACAGCAAGTCTCGCGCGGTGAGCGTTTATATGCTAATCCACGTAATTTGGCAGCAGGTAGCTTGCGTCAGTTAGATAGTCGCATTACTGCAGCACGTCCATTGTGCTTTTATGCCTATGCGTTGGCACAACATAGTTCAGATTTACAATTTAATTTATTTAGTGAGCAACTGGCACAGCTTAAATATTTCGGTTTTAATCTTGCTAATGAATGTGCTAGTTTAATTGGCTCTGCGGAATTAATTGATTATTATGAGGATATGTTAGGTAAGCGTAATCAATTAGCCTTTGGGATCGATGGTGTAGTCTATAAATTAAATAATATCGCAGATCAAGAAAAATTAGGTTATGTTGCGCGTGCACCACGTTTTGCAATTGCGCATAAATTTCCTGCTGAAGAAGTTGAATCCGAATTATTAGGAATTGATGTGCAAGTGGGGCGAACAGGTGCACTTACGCCAGTTGCGCGGATTAAACCAGTTAATGTAGCTGGTGTGATCGTTACTAACGCAACTTTGCATAATCAAGCCGAAATTTGGCGTAAGGATATTCGTATTGGTGATATTGTAGTTGTGCGGCGTGCTGGTGATGTTATTCCTGAAATTGCGCGTAGTTTACCGTTGCGGCGAAGTGGTGAATTGGCGAAATTCTTTATGCCAACGATTTGTCCTGCTTGTGGCTCACATCTGGTTGCTGAAGAGGATGAGGTTATTTTACGTTGTTCTGCTGGATTGTATTGTATCGCACAAAAGAAACAAGCCATCACTCATTTTGCTAGCAAATTGGCGTTAAATATAGATGGACTTGGTGAGAAAAGTGTTGAACAGTTAGTGGATGCGGGGTTAATTAATTCTATTCCAGATATTTATCGTTTGAATTTTGAGCACTTGTGTCAATTGGAGCGTTTTGCTGAAAAAAGCGCGACTAATCTAATTCAGGCCGTTGAGTTAAGTAAAAATACTAGCTTGCCGCGCTTAATTTATGCCTTAGGAATTCGTCATGTAGGAGAGTC
>DPRZ01000290.1 GCA_003538525.1 Neisseriales bacterium | reverse complement strand
GAAAAGGCTCAAGAAAAAGTTTTCTCAGATTTAGGACGTGCCCGCAAAATCAAGCTTAAAAACCCTAATTTAATTATCGGTGTTGGTGGCTGTGTTGCATCACAAGAAGGTGATGTAATTATTCAACGCGCGCCTTACGTCGATGTTGTTTTTGGACCGCAGACTTTACACCGAATTCCAGAACTAATTCAAGAGAAACACCGTACAGGTAAATCCCAAGTTGACATCAGTTTCCCTGAAATTGAAAAATTTGACAATATGCCTAATGCCAAGGTTGAGGGAGCAAGCGCCTTTGTTTCAATTATGGAAGGCTGCTCTAAATACTGTACCTATTGTGTCGTGCCATACACGCGTGGTGAAGAGTTATCACGCCCTTTTGAAGCCGTATTGACCGAGGTTGCTCAATTGACTCTCCAAGGCGTTAAAGAAGTTAATTTACTTGGACAAAATGTAAATGCCTATCGTGGACTAATGAGTAATGGGGAAATTGCAGATTTTGCAATGTTATTAGAATTTATCCATGAAATTCCTGGCATCGAGCGCATTCGCTTTACCACCTCACATCCACGTGAAATGACTCAACGAATTATTGATTGTTATGCCAAATTACCTAAATTAGTTTCTCACTTGCATCTACCCGTGCAAAGCGGTTCGGATCGCATTTTAGGTGCGATGAAACGTGGTTACACGGTACTGGAATATAAATCAGTGTTGCGTAAAGTTCGCGCGATTCGTCCTGATATTTCATTCTCCTCAGATTTTATTGTTGGATTCCCAGGTGAGACGGAAGAAGATTTTGCTAAAACCATGAAATTAATTGACGAGATTGGTTTTGATGTAAGTTTTAGCTTTGTTTTTTCTGCACGCCCAGGTACACCCGCTGCAGAGCTAAGTGATACAACCGCAGCAGAAGTTAAACTCGAGCGTTTACAACATTTGCAAAAGGTTCTCAACGCCCAACAATTTGCCATTAGTCAGGCGATGGTTGGCGGCACACAAAAGATTTTAGTCAATGGTTACTCCAAAAAACATCCAGAACTGATGACTGGACGCACTGAAAATAATAAATTAGTCGTGTTTGCTGGACAACCACGCATGTTAAATCAAATAATAACCGTAATTATTACCGAAGCCAAAATGCATAGTCTAATTGGTGAAGTTTTAATTCAAGAATAAGGATATCTATAAATGTTACGTTTAACCGAAATTAAGCTTGAATTAGAGCATACTTACGACGAGCTAATCAATGCAATTTGCTTTAAGCTTTCAATCCAACCAGAAGAAGTACTTAGTTACACCATTTTTAAACGCAGTTATGATGCACGCCGTTCGGCAATGTGCTGGATTTATGCGCTGGATGTTGAAGTGCAGAATGAAGCTGAAATTCTGGAGAGTTTATTTAATTCACCACATGTAAGTCAAACTCCAGACATGAGTTACACCCATGTTGGACAAGCGCCAGCTAATTTAACTGAACGACCAATTGTGGTTGGCTTTGGTCCATGTGGTTTTTTTGCAGCCCTAACACTCGCACAAATGGGCTTTAAGCCAATTGTACTTGAACGTGGTAAAGAAGTCCGTGAACGCACTAAAGACACTTGGGATTTATGGCGCAAAAATATTTTAAACCCAGAATCAAATGTTCAATTTGGTGAGGGCGGTGCAGGAACTTTTTCGGATGGAAAACTCTATAGCCAAGCCCGTGATCCACGCTATCTTGGACGCAAAGTTATTCAAGAATTTATCCAAGCTGGTGCACCCGATGAAATTGCCTATGAAAATCATCCGCACATCGGAACCTTCCGTTTAGTTGGTATGGTCGAAAAAATCCGCGAAACGATTATTGGATTAGGCGGCGAAATTCGCTTTGAACATAAAGTAAGCGATGTGTTAATTGATGAAGTTGCAGGCGTGCGCCAAATTCGCGGAGTAGTACTTGCTGATGGTTCGGAACTATTGAGTAATCACATTGTCATGGCACTTGGACACAGTTCTCGGGATACCTTCAAAATGCTATTTGAACGTGGCGTTTATATTGAAGCTAAGCCATTTTCAATTGGCTTTCGCGTAGAGCATCCACAATCAGTAATTGATCTGGCACGCCTTGGCAAAAATGCGGGTAATCCACTACTGGGTGCAGCCGAGTATCGCTTGGTGCATCACGCTAAAAATGGTCGTTCGGTATATAGTTTCTGTATGTGCCCTGGTGGCACGGTCGTTGCGGCAGCCTCAGAACCAGAACATTTAGTAACTAACGGCATGAGCCAATACTCGCGCAATGAACGCAATGCGAATGCGGCAATTGTAGTTGGCATAACTCCAGAAGATTTTCCAAGCGCGCATCCATTGGCTGGAATTGAATTACAACGTCAACTTGAAGCTAATGCCTTCAAAATTGGCGGCAGTAACTATTGTGCCCCTGCGCAATTAGTTGGTGACTTCATGCTTGATAAACCATCAACAAAATTAGGCAGCGTAATTCCATCGTATCAACCGGGTATCAAACTAGGTAGCCTAACCGAAGCATTACCTAAATATGCAATCGATGCCATTCGTGAAGCAATTCCTGAATTCAATAAAAAAATTCGTGGCTTCTCAATGAAAGAGGCAATTTTTACTGGTGTTGAAACACGTAGTTCATCACCGGTGCGTTTAAATCGTGATCCTGAAAGCTATGAAAGCATCAACACGCACGGGTTCTACCCTGCTGGTGAAGGCGCTGGCTATGCTGGTGGAATCTTATCTGCTGGGATTGATGGAATTCAGGTTGCTGAGGCGGTTGCGCGCAGCATACTAGGTTTGCCACACCCAGGAAAGTTAAAAACAAATAAGCTTGGTTAACGCCTATCTAACTTTATGATTATAGCTGCACCAATTAACCAAATTGGTGCAGTTATAATCAATGAGAGTGCAGTTCTTTTAAATTAGATAATGCTAAAATTCAAGCAACTAAACTACGCAGAATGCGTCCAGCATGTAAGCATAAGTCCATTTTAATAAAAGCAGGCTAGAGCACAACGCTTAAGGCACACTCAAGAATTTATGCGATTTACGCATAGAACCAGTTATATTTTTTAAAATATCTGCTACATCATAAGGAGTTGCCACATGGTAGTCAGATTTCACTTCTGGTAAATAATCTCCGACCTTTATTTTGATCACATCTCGTAGCGCTGGATGATTTATAATTGGTAAATCATTTTTATCATTAAAAATAAATGCTACTTCATTCGCTTTTAAATCCATAAAATTAAGCATTTCCGCAAACGCGCTACCTTTATTTACACCTGATGAAGTAAAATCAAAATAGTTCTCATTTTGGTGATAATGTAATTCAGAGAGATCATATGTTTCTTTCACATTTAAGGAAATCTTACCTGTTGGATAGTCACGTAGCCATGTTCGAAATTGGTTGATATCTTCTGTAATTTGCACGTTATTTAATTTTTTGGTTAAATTATTTGCAATCTCAAGGTTTTGAGTATAAGCAAATCCGCGCACACCATCAGAATAGTAATAGAGATAATTGCTTAACTCTAACTTAAGTTTGTTAAAAATCAAATCAATTTCTTGCGGTTTTAATAAATAATGTTTGTGAATAGTGCCATCTTTATACATTAGGCACGAACCACCAGCGACAATATGAAAGATGTCATCACTTAAATATTGATAAATCGGCGTAGATTGTAATGAGTCCATACTACGTCCAGTTGCCATCATCCACTTAATTTGCGGATTTGCAAGAATCAAGTTGCGTAGATTATCAGGTAATTTATGATCATGTGTAATTGTTGATCCATCACCATCCATTACAATAATTTTTATCGTCATTGATTGCTCCAAAAAATATCCACACTTATCTCGACGTTGGCAGTTCTATCTAGTCAATGCTAAATAAACCAAACACCCTTTCATACGTTTTATTTTTGATTTGATTCATTTTATTATGTCGTCATAAATCTTATTAAAGTTTAATTTCATCAACCCCAATGGCTTCTATATATGGAATGAAAAATATCGCATTTAAAAAGAGCTAACTCATTTGATCAGCTCTTTTTCAATAAATTCCCACGTAGCCACTGCAAAATTTGGCTCCAACAAAATTAAACGTTCACTATACAAAACGCCATATTACACATAAGACAGGCTTATTTATTACACTATTTAATCCGTGTAAAAATACCTTCATCGTTGTTATAGGCTGGATTAGTCAATTCTTGTTTAATTTTATGTACACTTTGCTCTTCCTCTTGAATTGCTTGAGCCGTTTGACGCGCGCCATTCTCACCAATAAAGAACCAATGATTACCGTGGATAACTCGAGTTAATGCCGAAGGAATGGAAGCATAAATACTTTGTAAACCCAACCATTGCTTATTAGTCAAATGCTCATATGACAAGTTGAGATACTTGCTATATAACGCTTGTTCATTAATAAAGTTCCAGTTGGAAGAATCGAGTACTACATGGAAAGCATCCAATTGATCATCATCATGAATTACGGCGACGAGTGGATAATCAGCAAAATTTTGATAATAATTATTTTTTAACATCCCCGACTCATCAGTAACTAATTTACTACCATTATACTTAATGAAATTATTATAAAATTGAACTGGAGAACTAGCCATGAACTGGCTTTCGTAGATATTATCAGGAATAATCACTTTACCATTTAACTTATTTTCACCATGAACTTGGTCCGTCGTAAAGGTCGTTAAGACATTTTTATCTAAATAGCCACTGGAATTTATCGGGAATTTACCACTCACATTTGGTGTGTTGGTTGCATTAATACCCATTAGTGGCGGTGAAGCATCCAGCTATACGGCAAAATCAAGATTAATTTTACTATTTTTCATTTCTCGATTGATATTGACAATCGATCTTCCTGCGCCACTCCAGAGTAACACAATTACACTGTTATTCAATTTTTCCTGTTGAATATAATACTGCGTAATCTGCGCCACCTGCTTACCAAAATCTTCCAATGTAAATTGAGAATAATCTTCTGGATAAACTGGATGTTCCAAAGGATAAGAAATCGATAAAAACGAATAACCTTCCTTATTTAACCAATATGCCAGAAAATCTTTATCATTGCCACCAGGAAACCCATAGCTAATTCTTCCTAAATGTAGGTTACCTGGAATAAAAACCACCAAAGGTTTTTTGGAATCACCTTTAACAAACTTAACTAATGATGGGTAGCCATTGGCGTTAAACATACTTTCACCAGGATACATACTGGAATTTGAGGGTAAAACTGTCACGGAACAATCTGCCATTAACAGATTATTGCTGGCATAAGCACCGCTAGCGATAAAGCTTAGACACCCAAACATCAACGCGTGACTAAGGTTGCGATATAATTTGAAAGACATATTAGCACTCCTTGAAAAACTAGTTAGAAAGTAAGTTAAGCTAATTAGTTATACACGCTGTGCTTTCACCAGCTTTGCCAGTACAATTAATCTTATGTGGTGTTCCTTGGTTATCCAAGCCAAAACAACTTGGCATACCATTTTTACCCAAAGCACATAACATGGTTAATGACTCGCCTTGATTATCTGAGATTGCACATTTTACATCTTTAGTTGACGTTTTTAAGCATGACATAAAAAAGCTAGTGCCATCACTAGTGGTGCCGTTACACGCAATATCACCTGGCTTACTTTGCTTACAATCCATCTTTAACTGTGCTTTAACCTTATCGGTATAACTACCGCTACATGCGGTCTGTCCTAATGCATCGGGTTGACATTTAACATCCAACACCTCAGCGGCACTTTCATTTGCCTGACAGCTAGTTACACCTGACTCACTAAAGTTGCATTTGGTAACGACATCGGCATGCGCCAAGCAAATTCCAAGTAACAACCCCAAACTCATAATTATATTTTTCACCAAACACCTCAAATTTTAATCAATTTTTTACTCGTCATACACCGTTAAATATATTACCAACTAATCTAGTCGCTTCAAAAAGAATCTTAATCTTTCTTTACCAGCAAAGGCTTATTCCACGGAAACTTAGCTAATCCATTTTCAAGAATACACGAACCAGTCAGGCTTGCCACCAAGAGACTAATCCCCATAAAGATATCCAGCATATAAAACCATTGCGAAAACGAATTACCCAAGATAATTCCCACCAAAATCAAAGTAGCTTGAATAAATTGCGCTTGCTGGCGTGGCGAAATTGCCGCGGGTACATAAATTACTTTTTGATTGGATGTCCGCAACTTTTCCATTGCTCAATACCTCCATCAAAACAAAATGATTGTTTACTGGCTAAAGATTCCAAAACATGTTGATTGGCCTTAGTTCTAACACCGCCCTTGCAATGAAAAACTAGAGTTTTATCTTTGTATTTATTGCGATCAAAACTCATTAATTCATCTAACGGTATATTGGTGCTGCCCTCGATATACTCAGCCGCATTTTCGCCAGGACTCCGCACATCAATAATCAGAACATCGGCATCGCTCACAACACCATTAGGAAACATGCTCTTAAGCTGTTCATCATCTAAATATTCAATTTTACTCATCAATCCTCTATTCTACTTACAAAAAATTTGTTTAAGGGTAGCTAAAACTTCCAGCACCGCATCATTTGACAATGAATAATAAATGCTTTGTGCCTCTTTACGGGTTTTAACCAACTTTTCAGCACGTAACACACCTAAATGCTGAGAAAATGCCGATTGACTCAATAGTGAACGCCGCGCTAATTCACCAGCACTCATTTCACCAGTAGTCAAATGACACAAGATTAATAAACGATCTTTATGTGCCATTCGCTTAAGTAATGCAACCGCCAATTCTGCATTGGCCTGCAGCGCTTCTAATTCACTATTATCCATATTGGTCACATTTAAAAAGTTTACAATTCCGATATTTTAGTTTTTCCTAAATTAGCTTGTCAAATTTATTCTGTGACTATAGCACAAATCGTCAGCTCAAAAAGGAAAACTCAACTCGCAGATGTGCTAAAATGAAGAATATTTTATTTAATCTGTGTACCAACAATGACCCAACTAGCCCTCCAACAGCTGCCACCGCTGAGCCTCTATATTCACATGCCGTGGTGCATCCAAAAATGCCCTTACTGTGATTTCAATTCGCACAAACTCAAAGGCGAATTACCTGAAATTGAATACATTAACGCACTAATCGCCGATTTAGAGCTCGCATTGCCACTAATTTGGGGACGTTCTATTCAAACGATTTTTATCGGTGGTGGTACGCCGAGTTTATTTAGTGGAACAAGTATCGATTACCTGCTAACGCAAATTCGTGCACGGATCAAAATTTCACCCTATGCAGAAATTACGCTGGAAGCTAATCCTGGCACTGTTGAGCGTCATTTCATCCGCGAATATGCCGAGGCTGGGGTTAATCGTATCTCGCTGGGAATCCAGTCATTCAACGATGCGCATTTAAAACGTCTTGGGCGTATTCATACCGCACACGAAGCCAGTCAAGCGATTGAAACGGTGGCAACTCATTTTGAGAATTTTAATCTCGATATTATTTATGGTTTGCCTGAGCAAAGCATTAGCCAAGCGCTGGCAGACATCACACAGGCATTGAGCTTTAATTCCACACATCTTTCAGCTTATAATCTAACTATTGAGCCAAACACCGAGTTTGCCAAATTTATTCCAGCTAATTTACCCAATGACGATCTCTGTTATGCAATGCAAGACCAAATCATTAATCAATTAAGCGCTCATGGTTTTCAGCGCTATGAAACCTCAGCCTATGCCAGAAAAGCTCATCAAGCGCAGCATAATCTTAATTATTGGCAATTTGGGGACTATTTAGGCATTGGCGCGGGTGCACATTCCAAACTAAGTTTTCACGATAAAATTATTCGTCAGAGTCGCCACAAGCATCCACAGGAATATATGAAACGCATCTTAAATCAGCAACAGATTCTAGAAAATACAGTGATACAAAAATCCGATTTAAGCTTAGAGTTTATGATGAATGCGCTGCGTCTAACCAATGGTTTTAGTAATCAATTATTCAGTGAAACCACCAGTTTGCCCTTTAGTCAAATCTTGCCACAATTACTCCGTGCGCAACAACAAGGTTTTCTTGAATTAACCCCGACTAAGATTATCCCGACCGAACAAGGACGTGATTTTTTGAATAATTTATTAGAAATATTTATGTAGTTCAGAGCGCACATCATACTTACACATGACATAACCATATTAAAAACAAGACTATGTGTTAAAATTAAGCCCTTAAATTTAGTTAAAATTCTTGGAGGACATATTTATGAGTTGTAATTTAGTTATAATCCCTACCGAACAAGGTGTTGGGAGCTCGGCAATTCGCTTAGGAATCAAACACGCTCTTGAACAACACGGTTATTCCGTAACTAATTTTCATCCGTTTAATGATTCAAAAATTACCCCACAAAAACTACAAAGTTATTTTTTAGAAGACCGCCGTCAAGATTTACTTGAGGACATTATGAAAGAATTTGAACCATTTCAGGTCAAAGCCGATTTTGTTTTAGTTGAAGGCATTTATACTAAACTCAGCCAAAGTAGTGAACTGGCTTGGTTCTCACATCATGTTGATTGGTTTAATGCCGCGTTGGTGCGGGCAATCATGGGAAATGTTATTTTTGTAACCCGTCCAACTAGTAATAATTTAGCTCAGCTCGAAGAACAAATAACGCTCGCAACTAATGATTTTAGCCCAGAATTTATTTTAGGTGCGCTGGTCACCAAACTAAATGCACCCATTAATGATGATGGCGAAATTAAATTTAGCTTAATTGATGAAGCCGATGAACACCAACTAAATATAACTCATGAGCAAATTGCGCAGCTCAAAATTTTTACTGACAATAAAATTAAGCTGCTCGGTACGACCATCTGGAATAAAGAAATGACCCAACCGCGAATTTCAGATCTAATGCAGGCTTTAAACATCCATCCATTAATTGAAGGCGGTGACACCACTCGTAGAATCAAGCAAATCTCACTCTGTTCACGCGGTATTAATAACTTAGTCAGCGATTTACAGGCTGGCACACTACTGATCACCGCAATTGATCGCGCAGACATTATTATGGCAGCATCATTGGCCGAAGCTCGTGGCATCAAACTAGCGGGCTTACTACTAACGGCAGACTATAGCGTTCCTCAAGAAACCATGTGGTTTTGCTACGCTGATGCTAATAATAATCTCCCAATTTATGCCAATCAAGATCACCGCAAAACCTTAAACTTTATTTTAGCGATGAAAGATCTGGATTTAAAAAGCGTTCCGAGCGATGATCTCGAGCGTCTGGAATTAATTAAGCGTGAAATTTCTGAATGTGTCGATATTGGTGCAATTGAAGCTAAATTAAATCATCAAGTAACCAAAAAAATGTCTCCAGCAGCATTCCGTTATATGTTGATTAAAAAAGCTCAAGCCGCTCATAAACGCATCGTCTTACCCGAGGGTGAAGAACCACGTACACTTAAAGCCGCTATTCATTGCCAAGAAAAAGGCATTGCCGATTGTGTGTTATTGGGTAACATTGATAAAATTCATCAACTCGCCAAAGCCAACGGTTTAACAATACCAAGTAATATGCAAATAATTGATCCTCAGGATGTGGCGGCCGCCTATGTCAATCAATTAGTTGAATTAAGAAAATCCAAAGGCATGACATCAGAACAAGCCTTGGATATTTTAACTAGCGACGTTAATTATCTTGGCACGATGATGATTTATAACGGCGAAGTTGCTGGATTAGTTTCTGGTGCAGAAAACACCACCGCGGCGACAGTGCGCCCAGCGCTACAAATCGTAAAAACTAAACCAGGTAGCTCATTAGTTTCATCGGTATTCTTCATGTGCTTAGAAGACCAAGTCTTGTTATACGGAGATTGTGCAATTAATCCAGATCCAAATGCCGAAGAATTAGCCGATATTGCGATTCAAAGTGCCGATACTGCAACGCAGTTTAATATTGAACCACGGGTTGCCATGATTAGTTACTCAACTGGCTCATCTGGTCAAGGTGCGGACGTCGAAAAAGTCAAAGCCGCAACCGCAATTGTACGGATCAAACGTCCAGATATTTTAATTGATGGGCCACTACAATATGATGCCGCAATGATTAAGGAAATTGGCGAGAAAAAAGCGCCAAATAGCCCTGTTGCTGGTCGCGCGACGGTATGTATTTTCCCAGATTTAAACACTGGTAATACGACCTATAAAGCAGTCCAACGTAGTGCGAATGTTTTAAGTATTGGACCATTATTACAAGGTTTAAATAAACCGGTAAATGATTTATCGCGTGGTGCAACCGTAGATGATATAATTTACACTATTGCAATTACCGCGGTACAAAGTTAAAATACTGGTCTCGAGTAAAATCACCATTTCAACAAACGGGTACTTAGTATCCGTTTTTTAATGGACAATCACGCTAAAATCACAAGGGAAATCTAAATGCTGGTCTTAACCTTTTATCAATATGGCAAACAATTGGATTACTCCATCTTCAAGCTATACCATAAAAAATATAGCCTGCAAGTACGCGGGGAGATTAGTTGGAATAGTGGCGATAAATTAGAATGGAATATTTTTAATTCTTATAATAAAAAGTTCCAGACAAATAACCTTGATTTAAATGCTAACTCACAAACTTTAGCCATCGAGAATGGTCTAATTAACTATGCTCAAATCATAGCACATCCCAATTTAAGCAATCACACTTTTGCGATAATTGTCCATAAAATTGCGTGCGGTGGTGCTGATTTTACTGAAATTAGCTTATTAAATCAGCTGAGCCTAGATAAACTAACTAAATTTAAAGTGGTATCTCCATTGCAACAAGCACAAGATATTGCCTTAGCTGAAGCCTGTTTAAACTATTATTTAAATAGCAAACATTATGCTTGTTTTGATAGCGGATTTCATAAAAGTATTGACGCGAGTCAGCAACTTTTAGCGCCCAATTTAACTTGGTTAAACCAAGGTGTCCGTAATTATGGTACTTTTGGTCTAGCACTCCATAATTTAGTTAGTAAACTTAGTGACATTACTGATAAAAAAAGTGCCAAAGGTAAATGGATTATAATTTATTTGAGCAATACCATGAGCCTAGTTTGTGCACTAAAAAATGGCAAAAGCAAATATTGTTCCGCCTCTGATTTATTTAGTTTAGTCCCAACGCCACAAAACTGTGGACAACTTGATCCGCAATTAATCCCAAATTTAGCCGCGTGCCAGCAAATAAATCCCGCCGAAATTCTCGACCAAGCCCTCGAGAGTAACTTGACTAATTTAGCCAATAGCGCTACTTCTTCACTAGAGGGACTACTTCATAGCTCACAGGCACAAGCCAAATTAGCAGTTGATTATTATGTTCAGGTACTTTGCCAAATAATTGCTGGAGCCGGAAATTTACTGCAAGGCATTGATGGCATAATTTTCAGTGGCGAACTTGGCACCAACAGCCCACAATTACGCCAAATTATTATTGATCAACTCGCGTGGCTCGGAATTAGCCTGAGCAATAAAGCCAACTTGGAAAATCAAACTAAACTCCATAAAAAAAGTAGTTTAGCCCAAGTTTTTAGCCTAAAAGACTCCCCCCATAAAGCCATGCTTAACCAACTTTTAGAACGAATTTAAAATCATGACCAACATATTAGCCATTGACACCGCCAACGAATATTTATCGTTAGGTATTGCCGTTGCGGGAAAAATCCAGCATTATCAAGCCAAAATTGGCAATCGCCAAGCCGAAGAATTAATTCCACAAATTGCCGAATTACTCAAACAAAGCGAGCTCAATTTAGCACAAATAAATTTAATTGCCTATAATCAAGGGCCTGGTTCATTTACCGGTTTACGAATTGGACTTAGCGTTGCGCTTGGCTTAGCCTATTCAATTAATTGCGAATTACTGCCAGTGCCAACGTTTGCACTTTACTCATCGGAGATAACTAACACGCATGATAATCTGTTGGTAATCTTGGATGCACGCTTAAAACAAGTTTACGTTGCCGTGATTTGTCAAGGTGATAGCAGCTATTTATTGGAACCCAGCGTAATTAACCCCGCAGATTTAGCCACGTGGCTCGCGAAAAACCCAAGCATTAACCCTGAAAACACTTGCGTTAGTGGTAATGGTTGGCTAATTTATCAAGATCAAATTGCAGACTCGCTTAAAGAAAATTATCACTATAGCGCTCAAGATTATCCACTCGCCAATAACATGTTGCGCCTCGCGATTGAGCAACACTTTCAACCCTGCAGCGTCTTTGAGGCCGAGTTACTCTATATTCGCAATAAAGTGGCAATGAATCTGCAAGAACAATTACAAAGTAAGCAAGCATGATTTTACGCCCTGTTGCTTATAATGAATTACCTGAACTCGCCAGTTTAGATGCCCGCGCCAATCGAAGCCCATGGTCACTCTTTAGTTACCAACAATCGGCTAGTCAGCCACAACACCAAATCATCGGTGCCTATGACGAAGGTGGTGAATTATTGGGTGCGTGTGTCTTTAGTCAGGTTCTCGATGAAGGTGAAATCTTACAACTGTGTATCCGCTACGAAAAACAGCGCAATGGTTATGCCTATCAATTACTTGAACAAATTTGTAACGATTTACGCGAACAACAAGTTAATCAAATATTTTTGGAAGTCATGGTGGGTAATTTAGCCGCAATTAATCTCTACCATAAAATTGGATTTAATGTAATTAGCACCCGCAAAAACTATTATAACGTTAACGGTAAATATATCGATGCACTGGTAATGGCAAAACAATTATAATTAAACCAGCTGCCGATTACTAAGTTACGCAATTTTATCCGAGGAATACAACCATGGCAAAAACTATTCATGATCTCTTAATTGGCAATTTATGGCAGCCGCGCCCTGAGCAAATTCAGCAATTACAGGATAAATTTGACCTCGCACGACCAGCGCTTAGCTCATTAAAAACTATTGCCGCACTAAGAACTCCAGCAACAATGCTCAACACCAATTTGAGCGCGTCATCAGCTACAGCTTTAACCGATAGCATTAACGTCGCAGCTAAATTGGAAAAGTCTCAAGAATCCGTTCAGGAAAAACCTAGCGCTCCAGCTCTTGAGCCACGCAAGGCTAAATTATTTACACCACCTGCACCCACAACGGCATCGCCACCGCCGATCCCAACTAAAACTAAGCCACTCATTGATAATTGGCACACTTTAGTTAATACCGCCTCAAATTGCGAAGAATGTAATTTATGGCAACATCGCACGCATGTGGTAATTGAACGTGGTAATCGCCAAGCTAAATGGATGTTTATTGGTAAATGGTCAAGTGAGCAGGATGATCTTCAAGCTCAACCAATCCTTGGCAGCGCGGGTCAACTTTTAGATAAGATGATTGCAGCCATGCAACTGAATCCTGAAAATGAAGTTTATATTACTAATCTGGTGAAATGTCGTCCACTTGATACACGTAATCCAACTGCTGAGGAGATCAGTTGTTGTAGCACTTATTTAATGAGTCAAATTAACTTAATTAAACCACAAATAATTATAACCCTTGGTAGCGAAGCTGCACAAACGTTATTAAATCTCACGACCGCCATTAATAAACTGCGCCAGCAAATTCATTATTACCACGCGATTCCGCTAATCGTAACCTATCACCCAGATGATTTATTGCGTAGCGCGCATTTAAAAAAAGGTGCTTGGGAAGATTTACAATTTGCCCTACGCACCTTTCAAGAATTAAATTAACCAGCCTGCGGATTAACTACTGGAAGAGGGATAAACAACACTAACCATTCACTACCACGCCGACGAAGTATTTTTAAGGCCAAGCTTTTACCCACAGGTACTCGATTAACTAGCGCCATAAATTGCTCTAATGAACTAATCGGCGTATTGGCAACCCCAATGATAATATCCCCATTCACAACTCCAGAAAATTGCGCATCGCTACTTGCTTGTTGTACCACTAAGCCAGCATTAATTTTTGCACCAAGCTGTGCTAATTGCGTGGCAGTTAGCGGTTTAATTACAAGACCCAACTTATCAAGTGTAACTGTGCTGGATTTAGCCTTTGCTGCTGGAAAGCTGGAAGCTTCAGCGGATAATTGCTGATTAGCCGCCATCGTTGTTGCCGTTAAATTAAGCTTTTGATTATTGCGCCAAATTGTTAAATTCACCAGCTTATTCGCACCAAGGTTACTCACGATTTGCTGCAAAATAGCAGTTTCAATAATTTCTTTACCATTTATTTTAAGAATTACATCACCAACCTGTATCCCAGCTTTTTCAGCAGCTGAGCCTTGATCAACGCCATTTACCAAAGCACCAGCTGAACTAGACAAACCAAATGACGCAGCTAATTCTTCAGTTAATGGCTGAATTGCAATACCTAAGCGTCCATGCACCGCTTTACCTGTTGTTTTTAATTGCTCGGCAATGCGCATCGCATAATCAATCGGAATCGCAAAAGAAATTCCCATATAGCCACCGCTTTTACTATAAATTTGCGAATTTATCCCAACGACTTCACCCTGCAAATTAATTAACGGCCCACCTGAATTACCTGGGTTAACTGGAACATCGGTTTGAATAAAAGGTACGCTACTATCATCAGGTAAATTGCGCGATAGCGCCGACACTATCCCTTGGGTAATGGTATTTTCTAAGCCAAATGGTGAACCAATTGCAACCACCCAATTGCCTGCTTTTAGGCGATTTGGATCACCGATTTTAACCACGGGTAAATTAGTCGCGGCAATTTTAAGCATCGCTACATCGGTACTCAGATCAACACCGATAACTTTGGCTTTAAATTCACGTTTATCACTCAACTTAACCGTCACAGAACTAGCATTCTCAACCACATGCGCATTAGTTAAAATATACCCATCACTCGATAAAATAAATCCCGAACCAAGTCCACGCTGTTTATTGGCAGGAGCTTGCGGTTGTGGCATGCGTTTGAAAAAATACTCTAACATCGGGTCACCATTACCAAATAATGGATTAGCGGCTTGATTAGCACCTTGAATAACGCTAATATTTACCACCGATTTGCCGACGCTATCATAAATCGCTGAAAAATCTGGATGAGTTTGACTAACCGTTTCAGGCAATAAATCGCTGGTTGAAACGGCAAAAATAGGAGAAGAGACAGTTAAAGAAGAAATTAACACTAAAAGCATTTTAATGCGCATAATCTACCTCGCTAAAATAAATTATATCCAAAACACATATCTAAGCTCGTTCAAAATGCTAACTACCTCACGAGATAATTAACCGAGCTAAATATTATCGGGATTAATTTTAACAATTCTGGCAAATATTGCGCAAGAAAATTTTTGCAGGGTAGCTAAGATTTCACCACGTAATTTTTGATCAAACCAATGAAATATCCCGCACAAAGCAACATCGTAATGCAAAAACTCGCTGGCAAATCAAATTGATACGAAACGTACAATGCAACTACTACCGCAGCAACTGCACTCATCACACTCAAAGCGACAATACCATAGATTGACTCCCCCCATTGCATGCCAATGGCACCTGGAATAATCAAAAGTACAAACACCAACAACACCCCAACCACTTGGCACGCCATCGAAACTGTCACCGCTAGAATCAGAAAGAAAATTACTGATAATAAGCGTAACGGCACATTCCGCGAGGCGGCAACCACTGGATCAATTGAAGCAAAAATTAGTGGACGGCTAATAATCATCAATAACGCCAATACGCTTATCCCTAAAATTAGCAAACCCCATAATTGTGAGTTCGACACAGCAAAGATGTTACCAAACAAAATACTCATTACGCTGCCCGCATAATTATTTTGAAACAAGAATAAAAAATATGCACCTAAACCAAGCACAAAAGTTAACACTACCCCCACCGCTAAATCATTTTTCTTAACTTTATCACCAAGTAGCCCCATTACAACTGCTGCTAAGCTATTTAACAGTAATTGCCCCAATAGCGAAGGAAATCCCAGTAGCGCCGCGCCTGCTGCTCCAGTTAAGCTCATATGACCCAAGGCATGGGCGGCAAAGCCTGTCCGCCGTAAGATAACAAAGACACTCACTACCCCACAGACTACCGCGACCATTAATCCCGCCAATAGCGCGTTTTGCATAAAACTATACGCCCACATAACTATCCTCTTTCACACATTCAATCGTTTCACAAAAATGCACGCCCGTGGAGCTAAAATGAATAAACGCATCCAAGTGACAAGCAATTTCATGCATATCATGCGAAATAATCAATAAACCTAATTTTTGATGTTGATGAATCTTCTGTAGTGCCGCAATAAAGTGCTGCTTAGCATGTGGATCTAAATCTGCGAGTGGCTCATCCAGTAATAATAAGCGTGGTTGATTAACTAAGGCTTGCGCCAAATAAATGCGTTTTTTTTGCCCACCCGACAATGTATTAAACGGCTGATGAGCATAATCTCCTGCACCAACCAACTCAATCAATTCAGCAACGCGACGACGTAATTTATGACTATACCATGGCAAGCCAAAACGCCAACCAACCGCACTACTTAGGATCAAACTAATCCCACTCATCCGATCGGCTAAATTAATCTCCCGCTCTTGTGGAATATAGGAAATTAATTGGTTAATTTTACCCGGTGCTTGACCAAGAATTTTAATTGAACCAGAAATAACCGCTAAATTACCTAACATAGTTTTCAAAAAAGTTGACTTACCAGCACCATTTTTACCAATAATGCCAATCCATTGATTATCGTTAATCGCTAAATTAAATGCAGGCGTAATTGCTTTGTCATAACCCAAGATTAAATTATTACAATTAATCATACTATTTCGATTTTGCTAAGGCGCTATTAGTTGCACGAATCCCACTCAATAACCACGCATTAATGGTCATATTTGGCGGCATCGTTTCAGTCACTCCAACAACTTTAATCCCATTTTGTTTAGCTAAATTTTGCATATTCTGGGTAATTGAATCAGAAACTTGGCTATTATAGAATAAAACTTTAACTTTTTTAGCCGTTAATAATTCTTGGTAGCTCGCAATCATTTTTGGAGTTGGCTCGCTATCGTTCATAATTTTCCATTGAAAATCTAAGCCTTGCATTTTCAAACCCATAGCATCCGCCATATAACCATAAACTGGTTCAGTTGCGGTAACTTGCGTACCGGCATACTTGGCCTTAGTTTGTTGAATCGCTTGCGTAACCTGATTGTGCTCACTCAAAAATTGCTTTAAATTAGCTTGAATCTGAACTTTGTTTTGCGGTTTTAATTGACTCATTTTCGCCGCTAAAACTTGTGCCAGCTTAGGAAAGGTTTCGGGTTTATACCATAAATGCGGATTCTGCCCAGATTTAACCCCAACTAAATCCGCAACATTAATAATAATCACTTTGGATTTATCGGTAGTTGCCAACATTTGTCCAATCCAACTATCATAATCCGCACCATTATAAATAATAATCTGTGCTTGCGCTAAGGCTTTGCTGGTAGATGGCGAGGTTGTAAATAAATGTGGATCAGCATCTGGGTTGCTAATGATACTTTGTACCTTAACCTCTTTACCACCGATTTCTTGGGATAATTCACCATAGAAATTTTCCGCCGCCACAATGTTAATTGGCGCAGCTAAAGCCAAGCGCGAAATCCCGAGTAAAATAACACCAACAATCCAAATTCTTTTTTGCATAATTTATCCCTTAAATTTATTTAAAATATCTATTTAATGTTACATTGTAACACCGTGGCTTAAAGTTTGTCAAGTTGCTTTAAAAAGCTTATAATATTGGTATAATTTAAAAATCTCAAAGTTGAAAAATGAATACAACCTTTAAACAAGTCCTTGCCTATTGTCAGGTACAAAAAATCAATTTAAGTGCACAGCAAGAACTGATTTTAATGATAATTAGCCAAGCAACTAGCGCAGTTAGCAGCCATGAAATTTTAACTAATCTAATTCAACATAATCCCAAAGCCAATCGCATGACAATCCATCGCGCACTGGATCTACTAATTAAAGCTAATTTAATTCATAAAATCCAAGTAAATCAAACTTACTCACTGTGTCAACATCTCAGTGATCATAGTTGCCAATTATTTATTTGCTTAAAATGTGCGAAACAAATTGAAGTTCACTCACACCAAATTTGCCAAGCTTTAAACCAAGCCAGCAATGAACATAGTTTCACATTAGCCAATCCATTGGAAATTACGGGTTATTGCGCACAATGTCGCAGCCTATAAATCACTAACTATTTATGAAAGAAAGCTATGCCAAAAATCAGCGTAAATACTCAATTTGATGCAGGTAGCATCATCGTAAAAAAACTCGACCGTGCGAATGATTTACACTTTGAAATTCGCAAAGATACTAACTCTGAATTTGCCCAGTGGTTTTATTTTCAACTCAATGGCGTTAAACATCAAGAACTCAACATTCATCTGGATGACTTAGGCACCACCGCTTATCCAGAAGGCTGGATTGACTACAATGTTTGTGCCAGTTACGATAATCTCAACTGGTTTCGTGTTGAAAGCTCATTTACCGAAAATAGCTTAAGTTGGTCAATTACTCCTGAAGCCAATTCAATCTATTTTGCCTATTTTGAACCCTACCCCTACCAACGTCATCAAGAACTGATTGCACTCGCTAATACGACTGCCAATACACAACACCAAGTTCTAGGACAGAGTCGCGAAGGACGCAATATTGATTTGTTGATTATTGGCGATATAGCGGCAAAGCACAAAATATGGATTACAGCCCGCCAACATCCAGGTGAAAGCATGGCTGAGTGGTTTATGGAAGGTTTAATTCATCGCTTAATTGATGTTCAAGATGCAATCAGTAATACACTTCTTCAAGATTATGTATTCTATTTGGTACCGAATATGAATCCAGATGGTGCAATTCATGGTAATTTACGTACCAATAGTAGCGGTACTAATCTTAATCGTGAATGGTTAACCCCAAGTCTTGAAAATTCTCCAGAAGTGTATTATGTGCGCGAACAAATGCTACTAACTGGTATGACGATGTTTTTCGATATTCATGGCGATGAGGCATTACCGTATGTCTTCACGTCAGGATGTGCCGATAATAAGAGTTTTAGCGCCAAGCAAGAGCAATTGGAAACTAAATTTGAACAACTTTTTCAGCTAATTAATCCAGATTATCAAACTGAGCATGGCTATCCCAAAAATCATTTCTCAGTTGAAAGCGCAACAGTTGCCACCAAATGGGTCGGTAACCAGTTTGATTGTCTAGCTTTTACTCTAGAAATGCCATTTAAAGACAATGCAAACCTTCCTGATTTAAATACTGGTTGGAATGGCTACCGCTCTTATTTACTCGGACAAAGTTTACTCACGGTGATTAATGCACTGAAACAGGCCAAGTAAGTTATAGCGAGATCAATAAAACCAGCGAAGAGATTAAATTTAAAATACCCCATCACGGCTATGTGAATGGGGTATTTTAAATTAGTAGAGTTTATTATTTAGTCTTTTATCTTCTATCATTTGTATGATATATCAACATACTTACAAGATGCGGCTAAACGATACAAATCCCCGCTAGATTAGCGGGGCTTTCTGTTGCTCAAAATGTTCGTATCAAGTTTTAGTTTAATCTAATCTTAGAGTACTCCAAATTGGTCATTGAGCAAAAGCTCTCTGACCTTTGGAGGGAGATATGATGGATTGAGTTGGTTTG